>NZ_JADJSO010000037.1:0-19981 GCF_016711665.1 Candidatus Villigracilis saccharophilus | reverse complement strand
AACAACGCAGGCAATAACCACAATAAAAATAGAAGCGGCTAAAACCGCTTCTATTTTTCACCGCAAAACAATCCATTCGGCCCAAGATGTGTGCCAATGACCGCTGTGACATTTACGAACAAAATATCGCGTGGAATTGATTTTCGCGCGCGGTTATTCAATTCATTCAGCAATTGTCTCGCGCGCGGTTCAGCGTTGGTATGTAAATAGCGAGACGCTCCATATCTCCGAGACCAAGCAGGAAATTTAAAATGCGCTCATCCGCCTGTTTGGTAGTGCGGATTGCTCCAACGGCTTTTACTTCGCCATCGACTAACTCGATCATTGGCTTGATGGATAATAATCCGCCCAGAGTTGCCACCGCGCCGGGGACTCGTCCACTGCGTTTGAGATATTCCATTGTATCCAGCGCAGCTGAGACTTGAAGCCGCTTACGGGTGGAAGCGATCGCATCCAATGTAGGTTTCAATCCAAGCTCCGATTCTTCAGCAGCAGCCAGCGTCTGAAAGCCGAGGCCCAATGAAAGCGAGCCGCTGTCAATGCAGGTGACTTTATCGGGGAATTCTTTTGCGGCCTGACGCGCTACATTGACGATGGTTGTCAATTGGCTTGCGGCGTGAATGGAAATGATATGGTCACAGCCTTGCGTGAGCAGAGTCTCATAAGGCGTGGTGAAATCTCCGATCGAAGGCGCAGCAGTTGTCGGCGGGGTGCGAAGCGAGGGGCAGGCGGTTATAGAATTCTTCGCGCGTGATGCCAATTCCATCCGCGTATTCTTTCCCCTCCAAAATCAAGATCGTGGGAACGACTTGAATATTATGTTCTGCAACAAGATACGCGGGGATGTCGGATGTTGAGTCTGTGACGATTCCGATTTTCATAGTCAAAGTTTAACATAATAGCAGTTGACAGTCATTTTTAAAGTGACTGTCAACGATCTCTCTTACCCCTTCTGACATACTGTGTGAAACACGGTATCATGCGACAAAGGTTGATATATGGCAAACACTGAATCGCTCGACAATGTTGTCCTTGAACTACGGCGCGGCGTGATCGTGCTGGCAGTGCTCAGTCAATTGAGTGACGAGCAATATGGCTACTCCTGTTGAAGTTGCTTTCAGATCAAGGGCTGGAAGTTGATCAGGAACGTTGTACCCGCTTCTCCGTCGGTTGGAGACGCAGGGATTATTGGAATCCGTTTGGAAACTTGAAGAGGCGCGTCCGCGCAGATATTACGTCATCAGCGCGGAAGGAAAAAAACTGCTGCCGAAGTTGAAAAAGGAATGGGCTGGCATTGTCTCTGTGATGAATGGCATGCTGGCGTAAGGAAAGGAAAAGACATGAACCTCATAGACCGTTATGTAACTGAAGTTGGAAAGAACCTGCCGCTCCTCAAGGGGCGTGAGGATATTGAAAAAGAATTGCGCTCCACGCTGGAGGATATGTTGGAAGATCGCGTCTCCACTACGGGACACATGCGCGATGAAGCGATGGAGATCGAGCTGCTGAAAGAGTACGGTTCGCCTCAGAAAATAGCGGCGACCTATAACCCGCATCCGTATTTGATCGGTCCGCGCTTATTCCCGTTCTTCCTGTTCGTATTGAAGATCGTGATCACAGTAGTTGTATTTGTGATGTTGGGATTGGCAGGCGTGCGCGCCGTGACCGACACTCCCATGATGGGTATGGATTTTGTAAATATCATTGGCGGCGGATTAGGCAACGCGCTTTCCGCTGCCATCGCTGCGTTCGGCAATGTGGTGCTGGTCTTTGCAATTCTTGAACGGGTGATTCCCGACAAGGAGATAGGCGGTTTCAACGATGAAAAGGATTGGGATCCTGCTTCTCTTACAAAAGAACCCGATCCGGACACAGTCAAACGCGGAGAGATCATCGTTGAAATCGTATTTACCTTTATTGGACTCGCCATTCTAAATTTATATTTTGAGATACTTGGCGCGTCTTTCTTCGCGGAAAACAAGTGGTACTTTATCCCCATGTTCTCGGATGTATTCCTCAAATTCATCCCGTGGATCAATGCCATCTTCCTTGCCGAGATCGTTCTGGATGTTTTTCTCCTCCGCAATGCATTATGGACACCGTTCACGCGCATCGCCAAGGTGCTGATCGAAGCTGCCGGCATCGTATTGACATTCCTGATCCTGAGCACACCAAACATCATTGGCTTCACAGCGGAGTCATTTGCTAACATTCCTGAAAGCTCGGTCGACGCACAGGCATTGATGACCGTATTCAACCTATCTTTCCCGATCACCATGATTATCATAATCATTATCCAGGGAGTTGAACTGGCAAAGGCAATTTACGGGCTGTTCAAAACCACATATAAGACAAAATAAACTCATCATTTCAAAAACAAAAACGGACGCAGGTGCCTGCGTCCGTTTTTGTTTATATTTTATGTCATTGCGAGGAGGGTGATTTCCCGACGAAGCAATCCACACGACGTAGGGGAGTTGCTTCGTCGCTTCGCTTCTCGCAACGACATGAAGCTATTCGATCGAAATAATGAATTGATAGTGCGGCTGCCCGCCTTCCTGCACTTCAATTTCATGGGATTTATATTTTTCACGCACCACATCTGCAATGCGATTCGCTTCGCCGTGAGGCATGTCTTCGCCATAAAAGAACGTGATCAGCTCATGTTCGACGGCATTGGCTTTTTCAAGCAGTTCCATGACACCCTGCTCGACGGACTCTGCCGAGACGACCAGTTTGCCGTCCAGCAAAGCGATCACCTGACCATCTTTTACGCTGACCCCGTCAATTTCAACGGTGCGGGTTGCAATTGTGATCTCGCCTGTTTTGACATGCGCCATGGCTTTTGCCATTTTATCTGCCACCGCTTGCAGCTCGCCTTCCGGGGCGAGCGAGAGCATGGCGGCCAGTCCCTGCGGAACGGTGCGCGTCGGCACAACTGCCACATGCTTCACCGTGACTTCCTTGGCCTGGTTTGCCGCCAGAACAATATTCTTGTTGTTTGGCAAAATGATCACTTTATCGGTCGGCAGGTTTTCAAAGGAATTCAAAATATCCTGGGTGGACGGATTCATGCTCTGCCCGCCAGCCACAATGGCGGCCACGCCCAGGCTCGCGAAGATGCGGCTCAGCCCCTGTCCCGGTGAAACCACCACAACTGCGATACTGCCCGGTTCCACAGGCGTGAACTGAAGCTGTTTGCTCTTTTGAATATCATCCATTTGGGCGAGCAGGTTCTCGATGGCGACCTTTGTCACCGTACCAATCTCCATAATGTAATCGATCGGTTCATAGCGTTTTTCAAGCGGTACATGGATGTGCATGCGGTACATGCCTTCGCCTTCGCCCACCTGAATGGATGTTCCCATCTCTTCGAGCCGCGCATAGAATGACGCTAAATTCAATTCGTTGGTTGGAACAAAATCCACGACGATCTCGTAATCTTGTCCCTCTTCCACTTCATCCAGTGCGCCCTGCAAGTCCATCGCGGAAAGCGAATGCACCATCGTGGTCGGCGTCTCTAGCGACTCGCCGTACACATGTCTCAGCATACCTTCCAGAATAAAGAACAAGCCCTTGCCGCCGGAATCAACCACGCCCGCTTGTTTGAGGACTGGGAGCATTTCCGGCGTCTTTTTGACTGCTTCGTCCGCGGCCCTGACTGCCACTTCGAGCATCTCAATCGGATCTTTTACCGACCCCAAAGCTGCTTCTGTTGCAATCGCCACTTCTTTGATGACGGTTAAGATCGTCCCCTCAACGGGACGGACCACTCCTTTATAGGCTGTGTCACGCGCTTCGCCAAATGCTTTGGCGATGGTTGCGACATCCAATGTCGCCTTGTCGTGACAGCCGCGTGAGAACCCGCGCAGGATCTGGCTGGTGATCACACCGGAGTTTCCGCGCGCACCCATTAGGGCGCCCTTGGAGACGAGCGCCGCCATCTCACCGAGGTGAGACGTCCCGGAATCCTTGATCTCATTCCATGCAGCTTGCAGGGTGAGGGTCATGTTCGTGCCGGTGTCACCGTCCGGGACCGGGAACACATTCAAGGCGTTGACCATATCCTTGTTCGTGCGCAGCCAGGTCAGTCCCGCGTCAATGAGGCGTTTGAGAGACTGGCCGTCGATCGGCAGCCGGCGGAATTTATCAATGCGTGCGGGGTCCACAGCCATAAGGTTCTATTCTCCTAATCCGAATTGCTGATGCGCAAGCCCGCTACATGCACATTGACTGAATTAACTTGCAAACCCAGCGCCTTTTCCACATGGAAACGGACTGTGTTTGCCACGCTTTGCGCCACAGAGTTGATGCGCGTACCGTACTCAATGATGATGTGGATGTCAATATCAATATCATCACCTTTATACGAGACAGAGACCCCGCGCGAAGGTTCGCGTGTGATGGATGCTACGATTCCGTCGGTCAGATTTTTTGGCGCAAGCCCCACCACGCCATATGATTCCAAAGTGGCGTGATATGCGATCGTTGCCACCGCGTCCGGCGAGATCTGGATCCCGCCCAATGAAGTTGTTTCTTCGCCCATAATTATCCTCGTTTGCTCTAAAGACCGCGGGAATTTCCGAAGTCCGGGTAATATTCTTTCATGTTCCTATTTTAACATCTAATCTTGAATATGGTTGCGTTCTATGGTAGAATGCCCTGCCCCTAAAAAGGGCGGCTCATCTGGAATCATTGTATTGAAAGGATAAATATCATGGCAAAGTGTAACTCCTGCGGAAAAGCAACCACCTTCGGTCACAGCCGTTCATTCTCTCAACGCGCGACCAATCGCACGTTCAAGCCGAACCTGCAAAAGGTCTCGGTAATGGAGAAGGGTCGCATGATCAAGAAAATCTTGTGCGCGAAGTGCATCAAGACGCTTGGCAAATCTGCGGCTTAAGGTTCGTTTTTTCATCCCAACAAAAATCACGGCTCAACGCCGTGATTTTTGTTTTTAATTAATTTTGTCCTTGTAAGGGAGCACTGCCCGAGACCCTCTTATTGCAGGAAGTAAAGCTCTTTCATTTTTTAAATCACTACCGTTCAATCCTCGCCACCGCATCTCTTAGCGCCTTAATGCCTGCTCCGGCGCCCTGTGGATGCTTGAAGACTGCGTTGCCAGCCACGAAAACATCCGCACCGGCTCGATACATGAGGGGCAGGGTTTCAACTGTGATCCCGCCGTCCACTTCAAGGCGGGCTTTGGAACGCAAGGCATTTAATTTATTGCGGATCTCTTCCACCTTGGCGATCATTTCAGGCAGAAAGGATTGACCTGAAAAACCCGGCTTGACACTCATCACCAAGACCAGGTCAACCAATGGAAGCGCCGCATCCAATGCAGAGGAGGGAGTGGCGGGATTCAATGTGACCCCCGCGTTACATCCCAAAGATTTTATTTTTTTTATTATTTGCGGCAGGTCGGGACAGGTTTCTACATGAACGGTAATATTGTTCGCGCCGGCTTTGGCAAATGCTTCCAAATACTGATCTGGGTTGGAGATCATCAAATGCGCGTCAATGGGAAGCTTTGTGGCGCGTTTGCAGGCTTCCACGAACAGTGGACCGACCGTGATGGTGGGAACAAAATGTCCGTCCATGATGTCCATGTGCAGCCAATCTGCGCCGGCGGACTCAATAGCTGCAATCTCGTGGGCTAAACGGGTGAAGTCTGATGCGATGATGGAGGGGGCAATTAGGAAGTTATTCATAAATGTGAGAAAAGACCTGACAGGTTTTTGAATACCTGTCAGGTCTGAACCTTTAATTACGGAAGTGGCGGATTATAGGCGAAATAGACCATCATCCAAAATGGGATCAGTCCGCCAACAGCTACGACTGCCAGGAGGCCGAGTCCAACAGAGACCCAGTCAATTTCATCGAAGGCGGAAGCAAGTCCGGGTTCGTCAGCGGGAGGCGTCGGCTCGGGCGGAATGTACCTTGGTTTGGCGGGTTCAAGCCGCGGCGGAGGTGGAGGCGGCGTTTCTTTGGTCGGAATCCTCTCCGCAGTTTCGATTTCGGGCGCGGGCTGGTCGGGCTGCGTTCCAAATCTTAACAGAACCCGCCCAAGTTGATCTGCGGTGCGATAACGCGCGGCAGGTTCCTTGGACAATACTTTTGTGATGATCTCTTCGAGCGCTGTTGGAATTTCTGGAATGTATTCGCGGATGGGGATCGGGCGCGCAGACACATGCAGTCGCGCAAGTTCATCGGCGGTGGTGGCGGTGAACGGTGTTGTGCCGCTCAAGAGCTCGTACATGACCACGCCGAGCGAGTATACATCGGAGGCGGGCGCGGGCGCTTCTCCGCGGGCCTGTTCCGGCGAAAAGTACAGAGGCGAGCCCCAGACCACATCGGCTTTCTCGTCAGGCATCATGGTGGCGAGGGCGCGGGCAATGCCAAAGTCGGTGACCTTGAGACGGCCGTCGGGTGAGACCAGCATGTTATGCGGCTTGACGTCACAATGGACAAGTCCCGCGCGGTGGGCATATCCCAGCCCGGCACAGGCTTGAATGATGAGCGGGATACCCGCTTCGACCGTAAAGCGCCCACGCTGGCGGATCAGCTGTTTCAGGTCTTTGCCGGGGATATATTCCATGACGATGAAGAGCAGATTTTCAGCAAAGCCAAAATCATGCACGGTGACAATGTTTGGGTGTGAAAGATTCGCAGCGGCGCGCGCTTCGGTGCGGAAGTGTTCCTGAAACTCCGGGTTATTTGAATAATCCTGTCGCAGGACTTTAATGGCGACAATGCGATCCAAAATGGGATCGCGCGCGCGGAAAACTTCAGCCATGCCGCCAGAGCCGAGTTTTTCAAGTAGTTGATAACGACCGTTAAGTAGAGTCCCTTCGTTCATTGGGTTGGATTATATCATTGCGAGTTGGAGTTGATTTACCCTCAGGTATAATCCTCGCCATGCGAAAGGGACTGCTACTCTACAATCCAACCGCGGGGCGTTATCCCGTGGGACGTTTCGTGCATGGAATTATCCATCCGCTGAAATACGCGGGCTGGAGCATGGAGATCGCCGAGACCTTAAGCGGAACCCATGCCACGCAAACCGCGCATCAAGCGGCCAGTGAAAAATATGACGCGGTCTTCGCCATCGGCGGCGACGGGACGGTTGGTCAGGTGGCGAGCGGATTGATCAACACCGAAACCGCGCTGGCTGTGCTTCCGGCCGGCACAACCAATGTCTGGGCGTTGGAGCAGGGACAAAAACCTTTTAGCTGGTTCCAGTGGCATGCCTTGCGCGAAAATGCAGAACTGCTGGCGAATGTCGAGCCGCAGTATGTTGATATTGGTCTCTGTAACGACCGCCCATTTTTGTTGTGGGCTGGCGTTGGGTTGGATGCGCAGACTATTCATAAGATCGAACCGCGTCCACGTTACTTTAAACATTTGTCCGTTCCGCATTTTTTTGCAACCACAGTTTGGGAAGCCACCTTCTGGCATGGGCTTGACCTGCGCGTGTGGACCGATGGCGAATTTATAGAAGGACATTATCTCGTGGCGGTCGCGACCAACATCCGCCATTACGCGGGCGGTATGTCGTTGATCTCACCGAACGCGCTGCTTGACGACGGCGAAATGGATATGTGGCTCTTAAGCGGTGACAGCCTCGCGGATGCGCTGCGTCACTTTTTTGATCTTGTGGCAGGCCGTCATCTCACATCCGATCAGGCGCGCTGCCTGCCATTCCACACTGCGCGGGTTGAATCGGACGCGGCTTTCAACATTCAAGTGGATGGCGACCCTATGCTTGGCGGCAATAAAGCCGAGATTAAAACTTTGCACCGCGCGTTGAAAGTGCTCATGCCAAAAGATGCTTTACAATTGTTGAAAGACCCAAAGAGATAGATCAATGGACTTACGCCCTTATTTAAACCGCTATGTGATTCTAGGCATTCTGGCAGTTGCCGGGCTATTGCTGATCATCACCCTGATCTTTATCGGCTGGACATCTCCGCGCTTCTCTCCTGACGTTGGGTTTGCTCCTGCTGACCTGACCATTGTCCCCGCCCCGACGCATACCCCCAATGTCACAGTCGCGCCCACCAATGATCCGTTAATTGCCACGCCCACGCTCGCGGCCAATACCATCGGCATTGGCGGCTATGCACAGATCACCGGCACCGAAGGACAGGGACTGCGCATCCGCGCGTTACCGGGCTTGAATGCTGAAACTGTTTTTCGCGGAGATGAAGCGGAAGTCTTTCTTGTGAAGGATGGTCCGCAGGTCGCTGATGGATATACCTGGTGGTATCTCGTTGCCCCGTATGATGAGACCCGTGCTGGCTGGTCCGCTGCGGATTTTCTGGCAGTTGTCCCTTCCCCGTAAAATAAAATTCGAATCAAAAAGCCGTTACTTTTTGTAGCGGCTTTTTTTTATTTCTATAATGCGGCTCTTGCAAATGCTGTCGCACCGAGTATCAGCGCGGAAAGTAACAGGTTGGTTCTTAGCAACATCACTTCGCGTCTTTGCAGCCTGGCAAGTTCATCCGCTTTGGCATTTTCTTTCTTCATCAATGTGCGATGAATGGCAGGCAGGACTTCCCATGTTTGAATCGCGCTGACCACCGCCATGACCGCTGATAAACTGTGCTTAACCAGAATTGCCAATGACCATTGCGTGCTGGTGGAGAGGAACCCATCGTAATGCGGATTCGCGCTCATTTGGAATAATCCTGTCACCACCAACAATCCCATGCTGAACCATGCCAGCGGTTCAAGTCTCTTTTGAAGGGCTGCGATAAAGCTGAGTTGGTCGGCCAGCTTCAAGGTCCGTTGCGAGGCGGGCAGGACAAGCAGATTAATGGCGGCGAGGCTTCCGATCCACGTGACTGTCGCCAGCATGTGCATCCAGAAGAAGACCGCCATCACCCAGGAAGGAGGTATGGGCATGATCAGGGAACAGGCGCTGTTGTTGGCGTTTCTGTCGGAGTGGCGAGCAAAGCCGGGTCTATCGTGGCCGTTGGGATGATTTCCAGCGTGGCAGTCGGAGGGTGGCATTGAATATAAGCTTCAGCGGCATTGCCATCCGAAATATTGTCCAGGGCACCGATTGCCAGCGCATGAGAATATTGTTCGTCGGCGGCGCAAAATTTTTGTTGATTGAAAAGCTCATCGCCATAGCGCATCGAGGCGATGTAATAGCGCTGCGAGGCGGTCATGGTGCCGTCCCATAAAGACGGCCAGCCAATACCGACCTGAGCGAAATAATTGACTGCTTGCAGCCAATCCAACTCCCAAAAGCTTGCCCCGGTGATGTACATGCGCGCACCCTCACGCAGTCCGATCGCGGTGTTGTCCAGCGGTCCGAAGCGCTCGGCAAGTGTCAGGTGATAGATGCCGCCTTCGAGGTTGCCTTGTTTGGTGATGAGATCGAAGCCGTAATTCCGCAGGGCAAAGTAATACATGCCGTCTACTTGAGCGGTATTGTAAGTGGGGTCAAGTTTGCGGATGGTATCCAGCGCGCCCAGGGCGCCGGGCCAATCTTGAGCGTTAATGAGCTGCTGCGCGCGTTGAAAGGCGCTCTCGGCTCCGCTGAAATCGGGTGTGGAGGTGAGTGTGGGCACTGGCGTACTCGTTGGAATGGAACTCACTACCAGCACTTCTGTCAATTTCTGCTGGGCGCCGGGGTACCCTGGGTCTTTCGAGATAATGTACTGCAGGCGTTGTTTTGCGTTGTCATACCGCCCAAACTCAATATCCACCAATGCGAATGAATATTGCTCGGAGAGCTGTTGTGCTGTGATGGACTCTTCCGCTTGTACGCGTTGATTGACTCCAGAAGAATATCCGCTGAATGCGCCCAGCCCGACCAACAGCAGGAAACCCAAAACGCTAACGAGTGCGGCACGCCAACGGGATGGTTTCTTGATCGGTTTGATCGGTTGGGTGTCGTCTAATTCAACGGTTTTTTGAGGTTGTGTATTTTCTAATTGTTCTGACATGCTGATAATTATACTTCCCTATTGAACCTTCAAATTTTTTCTTATTTTCTGTTCATCCAAACAATGGATCTCGTGCAAAGTCAATAAAATCCTCTGCTCAAGGCGGCGTCCTTTGCGAAGCATCCTGTGGATGCCGCCGGGGACGAGAGCACTTGTTTTTCCAAACAGTTACAGATTAAATATCTGCTTCGCATCCGCCCAGACGATAGCAAGCGCGATGACTCCGCCGATGACCATTCCCAGCAAAGCGGTGGAGATCGCTCCGCCTGGCGCGTAAACCGCGACGCCGTAAGCTGTTACGCCTCCGATAACTGCGGCTATCAACCCTTTGATGACTGAGTTACCCACGTGGATCGGTTCATGTGTGCGCTTGGATAACCACCCGAAAAGGATGATGGCTTCTATCAGCAAGGCGATCTCTGCGAACGCGATGATCGGTGCGCCAATTTCCTTGAAGAATGTCAATCCGATAATGCCTATTCCCAAAAACATAACCAGACGTAATCCCACTGCGTAAAGCGGGAACAGTGGTTCCTTGCGCGCATAGAATGAACGAGCCGCGATCTCGTGGATGGTGAAACCTGTCAATGTCATTAAATAGGCGCGTGTTGTCCACGTGATCAACGTGGAGGTGGCTTCGTCAAATCCAAACACTCCGCGCACGAGCGGGTGAATTCCTGCCGCCATGACCGCTGCTATTGGAATAGTTAGTGAGATCAAAACCCGCAGGGCGCGTTCTATCGTTGAACGGAAGCCTGCCCAGTCTCCGCGTGCCGCGAGTTCTGAAAGCGCAGGCAGCATCGCGGTGGCGATGGCAGTCCCAAGAATTGTCTCAGGCACTTGCATGATCATCCAGCCGTACGTCAGCGAAGTGACCGCGCCGACCTGGTCGAGTCTTGAGGCTAGATTATCGCGCGCCAAAACGATGATCTGAATCCCGCCCATGGTTAACAAACGCGGCGCCATTAATTTTAGAGCTTCGATCAACCCGGTGTGACGCAGATTCAAAGATGGAGTCCAACGGAAGCCAAACTTGAAAAGCATCGGCACTTGGATCAGCAAGTGCATCGCCGCGCCGATGATGACGCCATATACCAAACCCTGAATTCCATAGCGCGGCACAAGAAAGATCGCGCCGAAGATCTGACCGATGTTGTACATGCTGGGCGCCATGGCGGGGAAAATAAAATGCTGATTCGCCTGCAAAGATGCCATCACCAATCCGCTGATCGAAAAGATGACTGTGCCGATCAGATTCAAGCGCATCAATTCAGCGAGTAGTTTGCGTTGCTCTGCGTCAAAGCCGGGTGCGATGCCAAGTTTCGCATCCACAATGGGTTGCGCAAAAATGGCGATCAGAATGGCGAATGAACCTGTCACCAGAAATGCAACGTTCGCGACCCGAGAAAACAGATCCCATGCGGCGGCGCGGTCTTTGGTGGTGAGATACTCCGTCAGCAATGGAATGAATGCCATTGCCAGCGCGCCGCCCGAGATGAGCGCGAACAACACATCGGGTAGATTATTTGCGGCGTTAAAAGTATCCAGCAATTCCACTGACCCTGAATACTGGCGCGAGATGATCCCCGTACGCACGAAAGCCAGAATTTTATCTATCAGAAAAAAGAACGCGATGATCAATGAGTTACGGGTAAGACGCGATAATTTATTCATTGGCATAACTGGTTAAAAAATTAATCTATCTTGTCTGGAACGATCTCAATGCCGGGTAATTTATCTTTCAGCGTGTGAGTCTTATGGATTAACACAGGCAGACATTGTGCGCAAATATATTTTGTTTCATCCTTGAATGTCAAATGCAGCAACGGGACTTGTCCATCCGTGCGTTCGCAATTCAGGCAAATCTTTTCATTTTGTTCGTTCATGGTTTCTCCATTAGGTTACAGGTCGCAGGTTGGAAGGTTTGCAGGTTGCAACCTTCCAACCTGTAAACTTTAAACTTGCAACTTTATAACGTGCCCTTATACATCCCGCCATCCACATTTAACATCACACCGGTTATATATGAAGCTGCGGGGGAGACGAGGAATGCCGCGGCATTCGCGAACTCTTCGGGCTGACCCAGCCTGCCAAGTGGACTCTGCTCCGACTGCTTGCGCGTCTCTTCCTCAACTGTTGAGCCGTTCGCTGTTGCCCGGGCAGTCATCAACTCTGTGACACGTTCCGTCTCCGTCCAGCCTGGAAGTATGGAGTTGAAGCGAATGTTTTCCTTGCCGAGATCCAACGCCAGCGACTTGGTTAATCCGATCGTCGCCATGCGAATGCTGTTCGATAAAAGCAAATTCGAAATTGGTTGTTTGACAGACATGGATGTAACCGTCAAGACACTGGCTGAATCTGATTTTCTCAAATATGGAAGCGCTGCTTTAATGAGACGGACATGCAGCATCAAACATAAGTCCACGCCCTTTTGCCATGCGGTTTCGTCGAGCGAATCAATTGACCCGGGTGGAGGTCCGCCCGCGTTGGTGATGAGAATATCCAGCCCGCCAAACGCATCCACTGTTTGCTGGATCAATTTTTCAGGGACATCGGTCAACCCGACATCGCCAACCAGCCCAATGACCTGAGCGCCTGATTCCTTGCTCATCTTTTCCGCAACAGCCTTGATCTTCGCCTCATCCCGCCCGTTGATGGCAACCTTGCAGCCTTCTTTTGCCAATGCCAGCGCGGTGGCATACCCAAGTCCGCGGGATGAGCCGGTCACGAGTGCGCGTTTATTCTTCAATCTTAAATCCATTTATGCCTCCTTATATTTATATGTCGTTGCGAGGCGATGTTCTTTCGCCGAAGCAATCTCATCTTTAACATGAGGCTGCTCACCTGCACTGGCGTGCGGCGCAAGTGTCGCAAAGAACGCTCGCAGCGACATCAAATTATTTCTATCTTTTCATCAATGATCTGACCGTCTTCCCAGTTTGCTTCCACCCATTTTGCCACACTTTGCAGGGACTGTCGTAAAGTCACTGCGTCAGAATTTACCATCGCGCATACGATCATGGTTTCCTGCCATCTATCCTGCAAATCCATCTCCGCTACAGAGACGTTAAACTCGCGGTGCAAACGCGAGATCAGCGGCTTGATTCGTCCGCGCTTTTCTTTGAGGGAAGAACAAGCAGGAAGATGTAGGCGGATGGTGAGAGTGGCGAGCATGGGAATTTACGATTTTTGATTTGCGATTTTGGATTGGGAACTTTAGTCCGCGACATCGCATTTATAAGTTTACGAATTACAGATTACGTTTTACAATCCCTTATATGACTGAGATTGAAAATCACTATAACAAAGCCCTTGATTACCTTTATTCTTTCGTGGATTATAGCCTGAAACATTCGTCCGAACTCGCCAAGGCGGACTTCAACCTTGACCGTATGTTCGCGTTGATGGATTCGTTGGGCAACCCGCAGAGTATGTATCCAATAATCCATGTGGCAGGGACGAAAGGCAAAGGCTCCACGTCCGCGATGTGTGCGGCGGCTTTGCAGGCGGCGGGATATTCGGTTGGCTTGTACACATCACCGCATTTGCTGGATTACACAGAGCGAATTCAAATTAATGGCGCGCCCATCTCGCATGAACAGTTGATCGAATTGGTGGATGAGATCAAGCCGTATGTGGCGAAGATCGAAAAACTGACCACGTTTGAAATTACCACTGCGTTGGCTTTTATGGCATTTGGCAAATACGGAGTTAACGCGGCGGTCTTTGAAGTGGGACTGGGTGGGCGGCTGGATGCAACCAATATTGTTACACCCAAGGTTTCGGTCATCACTTCATTATCCTATGACCATACTGCTGTGTTGGGAAATACCCTGACATTGATCGCGGGGGAGAAGGCTGGCATCATTAAAGATGGCGTGCCCGTGGTTTCGTCGCCGCAAAAGGATGAATCGCTCGCTGTTTTGGAGCGTGTAGCCGCGCTTAAGCATTCAGCGTTAACTTTGGTCGGGCGTGACGTAAATTTTGAGTTGATCGAGTCATCTTTGAAGGGGCAGAGCCTGACGGTGGACAGTGGACAGTGGACGGTGGGAAACGCTCCGCGGTCTATGGTCAAATTGCAAATTCCCCTGCTCGGAAATCATCAGATCGAAAACGCAGCCACTGCTTATACAGCCTTGAAAGTCAGCGTGATTCCCATCACGGACGAACAGATACAAAAAGGCTTTTCTCAAGTACAATGGCGCGCCCGCTTTGAGATTGCGCGGCGCGAACCACCTGTGATCTTCGACTCGGCGCATAACCAGGATTCTTTCGCGAAGTTGAGCGAAACTCTTGAAATATATTTCCCCGGCAAAAAGGTTTATCTCATCTTCGGCGCTTCGGAAGATAAGAATATCCCCGGCATGTTCGCGGAGTTGAAATCGAAGATCGAGAAAGTTATTGTTACGCGCGCCGATCATCCGCGCGCGCTCGAAGTGGAGAAAATTCAACAGTTGGGTGAGCAGGCCGGGGTTGAATCGGAAGCGGTCACTCCTGTCAAATCCGCATTGGCGCGGGCGCTGGAATTGTCGTCAAAAGATGGTAGCATTGTCTTATCCGCTGGAAGCATGTTTGTCACCGCGGAAGTCATGTCTGCATGGAAAAATATTAAATGAATCATCAATCTGACTGGAACGAAGAAGAAGATAATTTTGACCTGACGCTGTCACAGCGGACCGAGGAACTGTATCGTGTCCCGAATATGGAGCCGAACGCTGACGGGCTGATCGAGGCCGTGGTGCTGCCATTGCGCGACATGGTCATTTTTCCGCGCATGGTCTCTCCCATTTTTGTCGGGCGCGAGGCTTCTCTGCTGGCTGTTCAGGCGGCGCAGCAAAAGAGCAAACTGTAATCGGATTAACCCAAAAAGATTCCGAGCTGGATGAGCCCGGTGTAAGTGATTTTTTACCGATCGGCGTGGAAATGGCGGTTGGTCGTTTATTGAGCATGCCCGATGGCTCGCGTTCTGCGCTGGTGCAGGGGCGCAAACGGGTTGAGATCGTTGAGTTCATCCATACCAAACCTTATCTAAAAGTACGTGCGCGCCTGGTCAACGAGCCGCAAGTGGCGGACAGGCAAACGCAGGCGTTGATGCGTTCCGCGCTGAGCCTGTTCGAACGCTGTGTGCAGCTGGACCGCTCGATTCCCGAAGAAGCGCATTTATTCGCGTTGAACATTTCGGAACCCGGCTGGCTTTCCGATATGATCTCCACTTCGCTTTCATTAACCTATGAGTCAAAATTGCGTCTGCTGCTTATCCTTGATCCCAAGGCGCGTTTGGGGTTGTTGAATAATATTCTGGCGCAGGAAGTGGACGTGCTTGAACTGGAAGACGAGATCCATTCGCGTGTGCAGAATGAAGTGGATAAGAGTCAGCGCGAGTTCTATCTGCGCGAACAGATGAAACAGATCCAGACGGAATTGGGCGAAGGCGATGTTTTCTCGCGCGATGCCTCCGACTTAAAGAAAAAGGTGGAAACCGCCAACCTTCCGGAAGAAGCAAAGAAGGTGGCGTTGAAGGAGTTGGAGCGGTTGAATCAAATGCCGCCGATGTCTCCCGAGGTGGGCATGATCCGCACGTATGTTGATTGGATCGTCGACCTGCCCTGGAGCAGTTCCACGCCGGATAATTTGGATGTTAAGAATGCCGCGAAGATCCTTGAGCGCGATCATTATGGCTTGAAGAAGGCTAAGGAAAGAATCCTTGAATATATCGCCGTGCGTTCACTCAAACCAAAGAAGGAACGCCAGCCGATCCTGTGTTTTGTCGGGCCGCCCGGAGTTGGCAAGACTTCATTAGGCCGGTCCATCGCGGATGCGCTGGGACGCAAGTTCGTGCGTGTCTCGCTGGGCGGCGTGCGTGATGAAGCCGAGATCCGCGGACATCGCCGCACATATATCGGCGCTTTGCCCGGGCGTATTCTTCAAACGATGAAGCGCGCCGGCACGGCAAATCCGCTCTTTATGCTGGATGAAATTGACAAGCTGTATTCAGACTTTAGAGGCGATCCCGCTTCAGCCATGCTTGAAGTGCTCGACCCCGAGCAGAATCATTCCTTTAGCGATCACTATCTTGAACTGCCATTTGACCTGTCCAAGGTCATGTTCGTGACCACCGCTAATTCATTGGGAAATATCCCATCCCCGTTGTTGGATCGTATGGAGGTGATCGAATTCCCCGGCTATATTGAAGAGGAAAAGGTAGAGATCGCGAACCGCTATCTCATTCCGCGCCAGATCGAAGAGAATGGAATTGATAATCTCGGTTTGGTGTTCGAGCCCGCTGCATTACAGCGTATCATCCGTGAATACACTTATGAAGCGGGTGTGCGTAATTTGGAGCGCGAGATCGGACGCGTGAGCCGCAAGGTGGCGCGCCTGAAAGCGGAAGGCAAGAAATATCCCACCTCCATTGCGCCAGATATGATCGAGAAATTGCTCGGTCCGCAGCAGGTCTTTCAATCTGAAGCGGGGCGCACTGATGAAGTGGGCGTCGCCACCAGCCTCGCGTGGACTGAAACCGGCGGCGAGATCATGTCTGTCGAGGTCGCGATCCTTGAAGGCAAAGGCAGCATGCAGATGACCGGTCAAATGGGTGAGGTGATGCGGAAATCAGCTCACGCCGCGCTGACATACATCAAGTCACGCTCCGCTGCGTTGAAAATTGACCTGGATGTGTTCGAGCGCCTGGATATTCACATCCACATGCCCGAAGGCGGCATTCCGAAGGATGGCCCATCGGCGGGAATTACCATCGCGACAGCCATCATCTCCGCCTTGACCGGGCGGGCTGTACTGCGTCACGTGGGCATGACCGGCGAGATCACCCTGCGCGGGCGTATACTCCCGATCGGCGGCGTGCGCGAGAAGGTTCTCGCCGCGCATCGTGCCGGGTTGAAGACCGTCCTGCTTCCGGAAAAGAACATGAAGGATCTGATGGAACTCCCCAAGACCGCCAGGTCTGAATTGAAGATCATTCCGATCAAGCACATGGATGATGTACTGGCGATCGCGCTTTCTGACAAGGTAACTGTTGAACCGCCGCGTCCAAAGAAACATGCGCGGGAGGAAAGTCAGGAAGAGTAGTACTAATTTCCTGATTTCATAGCAACAGCTTTTCAAGGTGGCGCGGGTGATAAAATTACCTGCGTCACTCTTTTTATTATTTTCACCGCCGTATAAATCTTCAACGCGAATGTGGCGAATGAGCGAATTACGCGATTTTTTGATCAATTCGAGAAATTCATCAATTAGTGTAGTTCGCGTTAAACAATTAACACGATACGTATTGGAATAATCCGTTCATGCCAAATTTGAAAAACAAAGTTGTCCTCATCACCGGCGCATCCTCTGGCTTTGGAGAAGATGCCGCTGCTCTTTGCCCAGGCAGGCTGCAGGGGTTATCCTTGCCGCGCGCCGCATTGACCGATTGCAAGACCTCGCGCAAAAAATTCAAGATGCGGGTGGTGAGGCAATTGCCATCCGGTCGATATAACCAATACGGCTGATGTGGATGACATGGTAAAGTCCGCGCTGGATATTTACGGCCAAATTGACATCCTCTTTAATAACGCCGGCATTGGGCGGTGGATTGGTTCGAGAAGCATTCGTTGGACCGCGATATTGCCATGCTGGTACAGGGCTAACTTAACCGCGCTCATGCAAGTTACGCGCACCGTGCTGCCCCACATGTTGAAGCGCAGAGAAGGTCATATCATCAACATGGTTTCAGTGGCAGGGCTGATCGCATCGCCGCTCATCACGTTATGCCGCCAGCAAACACGGCGCGCGAGCATTCACCGATGCGCTGCGTCGCGAAGTTGCGCCTTTGGGCATTAAGGTCAGCGGAATATATCCCGGTCCCGCTGCGACGGAATTTGGCCAGCATATTGGGAAGAGTCGTACCTATGGTTCGGTTCGAAAATCTTTCAGCTCGCGCATGACCTCTGCATATGTTGCGCGCCGCGTGCTGGACGTCGCCAAACGCCCGCGCCGCAGTCTTGTTATTCCGTGGTGGTTTCGCCTCGTCACCACTTTTGATATGCTTTTCCCCGTCGTAGTGGATGGGATCTTATATGTGTTCTCGAAAAAAAATCATAAACTGGATTAGGAGACTGACGTGACACTTGCGCGCCTCAACAATCTCACCGCTTCACTGCGGACCTCGAACCTGGATGCGGTTATTCAAATCCCGGTCCCACGCTGACCTATTTGACCGGCCTGCGTTTCCATCTCATGGAACGGCCTGTTGTTTTGTTCGTTGCGCTGGCCGGGACCCTGTGCTTGTGCTGCCGGAGCTTGAACTGCCCAAGATGGATCTCTTCCCATACAAAGTGCAGGCTGTCGCATTCGGTGAGAATCCATCAGAGTGGGGCGATGCTTTTCGTAAAGCAGCCCAGCTTTTGGGGCTGGATGGGAAGCGCATCGGCGTGGAGCCGCGTCAATTGCGGTTGCTGGAGTTTGGCCACGTAAAAACAGGCGCGCCGGAAGCGGAATTCCCCGATGCGAGTGATGTTTTATCCATGCTGCGTTTGAAGAAAGACAAAGCTGAAGTTGACTTGATGCGCCGCGCCGTGAAGATCGCGCAGGATGCGTTGGAGGCGACCATCACATTAATAAAGATGGAATGACCGAGCGCGAATTGTCATCCGAGTTGGTGATGCAATTGTTGAAGAATGGCTCCGATCCCGAATTCCCCTTTGCGCCCATCGTTTCGGGCGGACCCACGCCGCGAATCCGCATGCTTCACCTTCTGAAAGGAGATTGCAGGCGGGCGATCTTTTGGTCGTGGACTGGGGCGCGGCATATGAAGGTTATATCTCTGACCTGACGCGCACCTTCGCTGTGGGCGAGGTGGATGACGAATGTCAAAAGATACACAAGATCGTTCAGGAATCAAATGCCGCCGGCCGTGCCGCAGGCAGGCCCCCGGTGTTCCGTGCGCGGATGTGGACAAGGCCGCGCGCGAGGTCATTGAGAGATCTGGTTACGGAAAATATTTCACGCACCGCACCGGTCACGGCATCGGCATGGAAGGTCACGAAGACCCGTATATGCGCGGCGACAATATGCAATTGCTTGAGCCCGGTATGGCGTACACTGTGGAGCCCGGCATCTATCTGACCGGCCGCAATGGCGTGCGTATTGAAGACAATGTCGTCATCACCGAGACAGGCGCGGAATGTTTATCTGATATGCCGAGAGATACGCGTGGTTGGATAATTGTTGAAGACAAATAGCACTACTTGACAGGCATACCATGGCAACTTATTGCGAATACTGCAACGCTCATCCTGAAGATACTTTTAATAGGAGTATCACGATACTCAATACGGATTCCCATTAAGCGGTGATGATGAACTGTTTGAGAGCTTGTGCTTGAGATCAATCAGGCCGGGCTCTCCTGGATCACGATCCTGAAGAAGGCCGACAATTTCCGCAACGCCTACGATAATTTCAAAATAGAAAAAGTCGCAAAATACAATGAAAAGACCGTGAACGGCTGCTTGCGGATGCGGTATTATTCGAAATAGATTAAAGGTCAACGCGGCCATCGTCAACGCGCAGAAGATACTCGGGTTAAAGAAGGATTTTGGTTCATTCAAAGGCTGGCTGGACGCGCATCATCCGCTTACAAAAGAGGAGTGGACAAAATTGTTCAAGAAAACTTTTGTGTTCACGGCGGCGAGATCGTCAACGAGTTCCTGATGTCCACGGGCTATTTGAGCGGAGCGCACGAGGAGCAATGTCCTGTCTATCGGAAGCGTGGCGAGGTCTCGCGCCCGGCCTGGATGCGAAAATAATCCATCATGACCACAAGCCGACTTTGTGATCGTGGGGCAAGCTCAATCGCGAGTATATATTCTGCCTCCACCGGGATTGGGTCATCCGCTTTTGGATACGCCCGGTGGAGTTTGCTGTTGCTGCGGGCGGGCTGCGCTGTCTGGGGATCAGGCTGCCGGGCTGGTCGGGCGTCGGTGAAGATTATCCGCATCAGTGGCTGCGTGATCTCGATGCGC
>NZ_JADJSO010000036.1:0-19182 GCF_016711665.1 Candidatus Villigracilis saccharophilus | reverse complement strand
GCAACTGCTGATGTCTTGATCGCCGCCGCGCAACTTGCTGGCGGGAAGTTTGCAGAGGCGTTGCCGTTCAAAGATGAAGTTGAATTTTTACAAAGCAAGATCACTCCACTCATGGGTGAAGTAGATGGCTTCTTCTCTGCGGCGGACATTGATACCTTTGCAGCTTATTTCCAGCAATATGGCGGTTGGTGGAAGACCACCGAGGGACGCACTGCTCCCAATACCGAACATGTGTTGGATGGTGTGTCAGCGGTTCCGAAGCGGAATTTGCGGGTGAAGGTGAATTTTATTTTGTACCATTTGTCTCACCAACACCTGGCTGAGGCTGGCGCGAACAAACCCTGGCTTCAGGAATTGCCTGACCCTACAACCACTGTCATGTGGAATACCTGGGTTGAGATCAATCCCGTTACCGCCGAAGAACTCGGTCTCGAAGATGATGATGTAGTGACGATCACGAGCGAAGCTGGGGTATTGGAACTGCCCGTTTACCGCTACCCAGCCATCCGCCCGGATACGATCGCGATCCTTTTGGTCAGGGTCATACCGCTTATGGCAGGTACGCTGAGAATCGCGGAGCCAATCCGACAGATCTATTAAGTCAACACTTTAATGAAGCAGGCGATCTGGCATTTGCTGGTATGAAAGTCAATATTAAGAAAACTGGTAGAAAGCAACCCCTCTCACGCCTTGAAAGTATTATGGGTGTCTATGGCGTGGGACTTGGCGAGGAGAAGTAATCATGATCAGACCTGACGAAATAAAAATGAGCACGGAAGAAACTGGCAAATGGGGTATGGTCATTGACCAGGATCTTTGCACAGGCTGTCAGGCTTGTGTCGCTGCGTGCGCAATGGAAAATAATATTACCTTCGTTGGAGAAAAAGATTCAGGCTATGGCCGTTCCATGCACTGGATCCGCATTGAGCGTTTTTGGGAGGGTGAGTACCCCTGAAGTTAAGATGACTCCCAACCAGCCGATGATGTGCCAGCAATGCGGAAGCGCGACTTGTGAACCAGTTTGTCCCGCGTTTGCGACCGTACATTCACAGGCAGAGCAATTGAATTTACAGGTTTACAACCGTTGTGTGGGTACACGTTATTGTGCGAACAATTGTCCGTATCAGGTGCGTTCCTTTAACTGGCGCGATTATGAACGCCCTGAACCTTTGCCGAATCAATTCAACCCCGATGTGACCGTCCGCCGCCGTGGTGTGATGGAAAAATGTACTTTCTGCATCCAGCGCATTCACAAGGCGCAGGATAAGGCGAAATCAGAAGGTCGCGAAGTTGTCGACGGTGAATTCACAACCGCTTGTGCGCAAGCCTGCCCCGCCAGTGCCATCACCTTTGGCCGCGTGGATGATCATGAATCGCTTGTCTCGCAAATGGCTCGCGCCCATGGTCACGGAGTAAAACATCTTGAAGAACTTGGCACGTTACCAAACGTGACCTACTTCAAGGGAGGGTAATTATGGCTGGATATAACAAAAAAGCAGAACCTGCTCACCCCAAGGCTGAATCACATCAGCATGATGAAGGGCATTTCCGCGAAAAGCATTTAATGCTCGATCCGCTTCCACGTGGACAGATGAACGACATGGTCATGGAATCCATGTATGAAACATCTTGGAAGTTTTGGGTTGTATTCGCGATCTTGAGTGTGATCGTTGCCTATGGCTTGTTCTTCTCCTGGGGGGGGTCAATCGCCCGTCTTATTGGGGTATCTTCCTCGTCAATACCGTGTTCTGGATCGGTATCAGCCACGCGGGAACGTTCATTTCCGCCATTCTTCGTGTGTTCAAAGCTGAATTCCGCCGCCCGTTCACACGCGCCGCTGAATTGATGACCACTTTCGGTCTCGTGCAAGCTGGCTTCAGCGTTTTCATGCACATGGGCCGTGTTTGGCTGGCTTACTGGCTCATGCCTTATGCAAATCAACGTATGCTGTGGCCCAACCTGCATTCCCCGCTCACATGGGACTTGCTGGCGATCACAACCTACTTGCTTTCATCCACCATGTACCTCTTCCTGCCGCTCATTCCTGATCTAGCCATGGCGCGCGATCGTTCCACTGGCTGGCGCAAGACTTTCTATAAAACACTCGCGCTCGGCTTCCGCGGTACAGAAGGGGAATGGGCACATCTGCGCAATGCGATGAACATCTTCGCCTTCGCCATCATCCCCGTTATGTTCTCGGTGCATACCATCGTTTCATGGGACTTTGCAGCCGCAACCCGCCCCGGTTGGAATTCTTCCATCTTCGGCCCATATTTCGTGGTCGGCGCCTTGCACTCAGGCATGGGCGCGGTCATCATGGTGCTTGCGGTTGTACGCGGTACGATGAAGAATATGAAATACTTTATCCGCGCAGAGCATTTTGATGGCATTGGCAGACTTATGCTCATCATCTCCATGGCTTGGGCGTACTTCTTCTTCAATGACTATATGGTGCAGTGGTATGGCGGCGACAAATGGACGCATCAGCTTTTGCATTTTCATGAAGCAGGCCCAATGGGTTGGATGTGGTTTGCGATGTTGATCTTCAACGTAGCGGTTCCATGGGCGATTTTGTGGAATCAAAATGGCGCTCCACCCCGTGGATCGTATTTATCGTTGGCTTTTTGATCAATGTTGGTATGTGGTTCGAACGCTATATCATTGTTCCCATTTCTCTCAGCATCAACCGTATGCCTTTCACATGGCGGCTGTATGAGCCTGGTATTGAAATCCCGCTCGGTATTGGTACACTGGCATTCTTCATTCTGCTCTACATGGCGGCTTCCCGCTTAATTCCTCTCATCCCCGTCTGGGAAGTGGAAGAAGGCCAGATGGCGCACGAACTCAAGAAATTTGGACGCGAGACCGTTGTATCGGTCAGCGAATTGGAATAGGTGACTCATATGGCTGACAATATTTCCAGAGAAGAAAATTCTGGATCAGTATCCCTGTTAGCGGTCTTTCCTGACCTTGGGCCTGCCGCAGACGCGATAGACAAACTCCGCGATTTGGGCCTTTCCGACGATTACATGAATGTCATCTCAGGCATTCCTGTTACTGAAGCTATGCTTGGCCGACCCAATCAGTGGACAAATGTCCCGCGGCTGGCGGCTGGCGGTTCGATCCTTGGCTTTTGCGCCGGAGCGTTTTTGGTTTTTGTTTCACCTTTCCTTTATCCCGTTCCGATTCAGGTTGGTACACAAGCCTTTGTCCCCGGCCCCCCCACGGTTGTCGTATTGTTCGAGCTGACCATGCTCGGTATGTTGCTCTCAACCTTCCTTGGCGTATTTCTCGATAGTTATTTCCCCAACTACCGTCCAATGGAATATGTAAAGGAAGTCAGTGATGGAAAAATTGCCATCTTCTTTATCTGTCCGGAAGAGAGCAGGGAAAAATTCACCAAAGCCATGACCGCCCTCGGCGCGGAAAAGGTTGAGGTTGCGGAGGTTGAACACCTATGAGATTGTTCAAACAACTCGTTGGAGTTTTTGCAGTGCTTGGCGTGATTATTGGCGCGCTGGCTATATTTGCTTTTGACGTAATAAAAATTGACTGGATTGTCTTCATGGAAATCCAGCCGTCTTTCGGTACGCAGGAGCAGCCACGCGCTGTGCCCGCGCGATCCATACCAGTGGAAGGCGCTGCCTACATCCCTGGTGCGGGCGCTCCTGTCAATCCTGTACCTGCGGATGAGGTTTCCCTTTCCCGTGGTGGACAACTCTTCGCCACCCATTGTCAAATGTGCCATGGTGATGCAGGATTGGGCAATGGCCCTGTTTCTGCCTTTTTGGTCAAAAAGAAACCTGCGGACCTCAGTACCGAATCAGTTCAAAGCAAAAATGACGGCAGTCTTTTCCTGGTCATTTCCAATGGCGTCAATAATCCCAATAATACACTTTTCCCCGAGGTTGAGTTTTCAGGTCAATGCCCTCCTTTGAATGAGAATTTCACTGTCCGTGAACGGTGGGATATTGTAAACTTTGTTCGCACGCTTAAAGCGGCGGGACAGTAGGGAGGTCCCAGCATGAATGATGATGTTCGAAAAACGATCTATGCAACATTGATCATATTTATTTTTGGTGTACTTGTGTGGGTAAGCTTTATTTTTGTTAATGCGTGCGGATTTACCTTGACTTGTAAGCAAGGTAATCTCCTTGTTGAGCGTACGCCCATGCCCACGCTTGTACCAGCGACATTCCCTGTTGTGCAGCCAGGGAATAGTGTTGTAGTTGGCGCAGATCAATGCCGCGTTGCTGCAACTGATCTGCTTGGTGCCTGGGTGGCATCTGGCGCTTCTGAAACTGAAGCATTCGAATTCACTGATATTAACTCTCTGAATTGCGAAGCCACATTCACAGATGTCAAACCGCTTTTTGTGGATGCCAACCTTTGGTATGCTGGATCGCGATCCTGTGTTTCCTGTCATTTTACGGATCTGACGACCGCTGCCGCGCAATTGGATTTGAGTAATTACGCTGGTGTTACTTCCGGTTCGCGACGTGTAGATGCTGGATCTATGGGTAAGGATATCCTTGGCGGAGGCAGTTGGGAATCATCTCTGCTGCTTAACTTTATTTCCTCCAATCATGATGTGCCCGGGCATATCACATCAGTTCCAGAACTTGTGATCTTTGCAGGAACGCCACTAACGCCTGTTCCATAAATTGTAAAAGCAAAAGGGATCCATTCATTTGAATGGGTCCCTTTTTGATTCCCTCAATTGTGTGTTGGACGGGGGCAAAAGAAGACTCCTTGAAAGGGTGGGCAAACCTGGAATAAAAAAACGCCTCAATGTATGAGGCGTTTTTTTATTGGCGGAGAGGGCGGGATTCGAACCCGCGAACCTTTGTGGGTTACACGCTTTCCAAGCGTGCGCGCTAAGCCAGACTACGCGACCTCTCCGTTTTTTGGACGGGCAGATTATACCATGTGTTTTTAAACAGGGAAGATGTGAACAGGTTCATGAAATTTTATAAATATCCCAAGCGATCAAAATATTAATGAAAAATCCCTAATGGCACAGATCACAAGGCAGCTTGATAGTTAAAAGTGGATGTTGGCAAATGAGCTAAATTTATCGCGAAGAGCGCGAAGTTTTATGAGATTTGCGGTTTAAATAGTGGATATATTTATAAGACTCCGTAATTAATTGTGGTCTCTGCCGGCCGCAAAGATGGGCATAAAGTGATATGCCCATGTTCTCGAAAAAAACGATGGTTAACCATTTGGTCTCGCTTATCAAGAGATCTTTTAGAACGCAAGCAAAGAATTTGGGGTGTTCCTTGCAAAACGGCAAGGTTGCTGTAATGTTCTTATCACGGAACGAGAGAGACGTTCATGTTATTTTAATACAACTAATTTTAGTAAGACTATCGATAAGTTTAAGATTGACGTACTTGAATGAATAGCCTTGCATAGCAGGAAGTAGTCGGGAAACAGAAACATGTTTTCTAATCCCATATTTGCATGGACGAAGGGAAAATTGCGGAAAATCAAAACCGGCGACCACATGATGCAGATTTTATTTATCATTTATTGCATCATTGCAATTACATTGTAATTGGTAACTTTTGCAGAAGATTAACGACTGCCAACTAACAGGATTGTTCAGGTTTTTATTTATACAATGGTTGAATGAAATCAAGTAGCGCAGGTAGGCATATTTTGGATCAGAACATTTTATTCGGCAGGCGCGGTTGCTCCCCACGGTTTGTGGCTAATTTGATAATAGGCCACGTTTCTTGGGGGGGAGGGCTGTTATGAAAACAATAATTCAAGGGTGGTTTGCTTCATTTTCAGGAGCTTTAGTTGCTGCTGTAACGCTCTTGGGGATCACAGGCGTGGCTTTTGCCAGCGGCGGTGCAATGTTCACCCCTGGAAGCCTCAGCGCTTCTACCGGCACGCCTTTGGGCGGAATCGCCTCACATGCTGAGATACAACAGTGCAGTGCCTGTCATGCCGCCCCGTGGGATACGGATACCATGGCTGATCGTTGTTTGGTCTGCCACACCGACATCACTGCCCAATTGCAGGATCCAACCAGCCTGCATAGTTTGGTCAGCTTTGGTGAAACAGATCTCAATTGTCGTACATGTCATACTGAACATCATGGGCCGACAGCATCTTTGACTCGGATACCACCCGGCTGGGATCCGCATGAACAACTTGGATTTTCACTTAAAGCACACCGTCTGCGAATGGACGGTACTCCGTTTGAATGTAAAGACTGCCATGAAACTGGTTATAGCGGACCGTTCGACCAGGCGGTCTGCGCTAATTGTCACTTAAAGGTAGATCAGGTATTTGCTGAGGAACATATCCTGACTTTTTGGACTGATTGTCAGGCCTGTCATGACGGCGTTGACACTCACGGCTCAAGCTTTGACCATAATCAGGTTGCGTTTCAGCTTGTTGGCATCCACGCGCTGACAAAGTGTTCCCAGTGTCATGTAAACGCGCGTAATCTAAATGACCTGCAAGCCACCGCCCAGGATTGTTTTGCCTGTCATGCTCAGGATGATCAACATGAGGGCCGTTTTGGAACGAAATGCGGAGTTTGTCATAGTCCTGAGGGTTGGGGTAAATCTGCTCAATTCGACCACGATCTTGCAAACTTTAAATTAAGAGGATTGCATCTTAATGTAGCTTGCGCGGACTGCCATGTAAATAATGTTTATAAAGGCATCCCATCGGATTGCTTCTCCTGTCATGAAAAAGATGATAAACATCTCGGTGCTTTGGGTCCCCAATGCGAATTATGCCATGTGGCTGAAGGATGGAATAGAGCGGTCGATCATTCGAAATTTGCGTTTAAATTGGAGGGGAAACACTCAGCCGTCGCTTGCGAGACCTGCCATATCGACGCGCTCTTTGTCGGCACGCCCATGGAGTGTATCGCCTGTCATAAAAAGGATGATACGCACGCGGGCCGGTTTGGCGATCAATGCGGAGACTGCCATACCCCGGAGAATTGGACATCCGCAACTTTTGATCACAACACAGTCTCGTTCAAGCTCACTGCTCATCAAACCAAATCAGATGGATCTGCCTTCGTTTGCAAGGATTGCCATGTAAAAAATTACGCGGCGCCTTTTGATCAGGCCACCTGCGCCAATTGCCACTTAAGCGTGGACCAGACATTTGCAGCAGAACATATCCTGACCTTTTGGACGAACTGCATGGCTTGTCATGATGGGATTGACTCACACGGATCAAACTTTAACCATAATCGGGTTCCGTTCAATTTGATTGGGAAGCACGCTCTGGCAGCCTGCTCCAACTGTCACCTCAATGACCGCACTATTGCGGATATGCAAGCCACTCCGCAGCAATGTTATACCTGCCATCAAAAAGATGATTTCCATAAAGGTCAGTTTGGACAGGATTGTGCAGCCTGTCATGCGCCCGATGGTTGGAAACCGGCTAATGTGGATCACTCTAAATTTGCATTCCATCTCGATGGAAAACACTCAGCGGTGCCTTGCGAAAATTGTCATAAGAACGGCGTTTTCAAAGGTACACCCATGGACTGTGCTTCGTGCCACCTAAAGGATGATGCTCATTCCGGTCAACTTGGAACAGGTTGTGCCACCTGTCATACGCCAGATGGCTGGAAGCCCGCCAAAGTTGATCACTCGAAATTTGCCTTCAAGCTGGATGGCAAACATGCTGCCGCCGCCTGCGCGGATTGTCATAAGAATAATTTGTTCAAAGAGACGCCCACTGATTGTGCGGCCTGCCATCTGGGCGATGATGCTCACTCGGGCAGCCTTGGCACGCAATGCGGAACCTGTCATAGCCCCAACGGCTGGAGTCCTGCTGTATTTGATCACAACACGGTCTCATTCAAACTCGCTGCGCATCAAACCAAATCGGATGGTACATCATTTGCCTGTAAGGATTGCCATGTAAATGGATACGCCGCGCCCTTCGATCAAAATTCATGCGGCAATTGCCACTTACAAATTGATCAGACATTCTCCACGGAACACTTTCTCACATTTGGTACGGATTGCATGGCTTGTCACGACGGGGTGGAGTCGCATGGTTCAAGTTTTGACCATAATAAAGTGCCATTCAATCTGATCGGTAAACACGCTCCTTTAGCTTGTTCCAAGTGCCACGTAAATGCGCGCAAGTTCGCGGATCTGCAGGCGGCTCCTCAAGCGTGTATCTCCTGTCACGCCGCGGACGACCATCATAACGGTCAGTTTGGAACCGATTGCGCGGCCTGCCATACTCCCGAAGGCTGGGAGAATGCAAAAGTGGATCATTCCCAATTCGCATTCCACCTGGATGGGAAGCACGCTGCTGTGTCTTGCGAAAATTGCCATAAGAACGGCGTTTTCAAAGGCACACCTCAAGATTGCGCTTCCTGCCATACCAAAGATGATGCCCATCAGGGTCAGTTGGGTACGCAATGTGCTGCTTGTCATACTCCCGAGGGTTGGAAACCCGCGAAGGTGGATCACTCCAAATTTGCATTCCATCTGGATGGGAAACATGCATCTGTGGCTTGCGCAAATTGTCATAAGGATAACCTGTTCAAAGGTACGCCGCAGGACTGCGCCTCCTGCCACACCAAGGATGATGCGCATAAAGGCCAGCTTGGCACTCAATGCGCCGCCTGTCATTCACCTGAGGCTTGGAAGCCTGCCAAGGTCGACCACTCGAAATTCGCCTTTAAATTAGATGGGAAACATGCGGCTGCCGCCTGTGCGGCCTGCCATAAGGACAATGTCTTCAAAGGTACACCTATGGATTGTGCGGCCTGTCATCTGAATGATGATGCTCACTCTGGCAGTCTCGGCACACAATGCGGAACCTGTCATAGCCCCAATGGCTGGAGTCCCGCCACGTTTGACCATAACACGGTTTCCTTTAAACTCACGGCTCATAAAACCAAATCTGACGGAACTGCGTTTGCCTGCAAGGATTGCCATGTAAAGGGATACGCTGCGCCATTCGACCAGGAATCTTGCGGTAATTGTCATTTGCAATATGATCAGATATTCTCGACAGAACACTTCCTCACATTCGGCACGGACTGTATGGCCTGTCACGATGGGGTGGAGTCTCATGGATCGAACTTTGACCATAACAAGGTGCCGTTCAACCTGATCGGCAAACATGCGCCGTTGGTATGCTCCAAGTGCCATGTAGGTGCCCGCAAGTTCGCTGATTTGCAGAACACTCCCCAGGCGTGTATCTCCTGTCACGCGGCGGATGACCATCATAACGGTCAATTTGGAACCGATTGCGCGGCTTGCCATACTCCCGAAGGCTGGGAGAATGCGAAGGTGGATCACTCCAAATTTGCCTTCCATCTTGATGGAAAACATGCCGCCGTGGCTTGCGAAAACTGTCATAAGAACGGCGTTTTCAAAGGCACACCTCAGGATTGCGCCTCCTGCCATACCAAGGATGATGCGCATAAGGGCCAACTTGGCACTCAATGCGGAAGTTGTCACTCCCCCGAAGGCTGGAAGCCTGCGAAGGTGGATCACTCCAAATTTGCCTTCCACCTCGATGGTCAGCACG
Organism: Candidatus Villigracilis saccharophilus; assembly: GCF_016711665.1. Lineage (NCBI taxonomy): Bacteria > Bacillati > Chloroflexota > Anaerolineae > Anaerolineales > Candidatus Villigracilaceae > Candidatus Villigracilis > Candidatus Villigracilis saccharophilus. Next base: position 9,642 of record NZ_JADJSO010000036.1, on the reverse strand, counting down.
CGACCGTGGCTTGTGAGAGCTGTCATAAGAACGGGGTCTTCAAAGGCACTCCGCAGGATTGTGCCTCCTGTCACTCTGCAGATGATGCTCACAATGGAACCTATGGCACGCAATGTGCCACCTGCCACAATCCCAGTGGATGGAAGCAGATAGCGTTTGACCATAATACAACTAGGTTCACGCTGAAGGCGCATCAGGCTAATACCTGTACAGACTGCCATGAATCTGGTTTCGTTTCGCCCTTTGATCAAACCGCTTGCGCCAATTGTCATTTGACGATTGACGAACCTTTTGCCACCCAGCATATCCTGACTTTCTGGACAAATTGTGTAGCTTGTCATGATGGTGTGGATTCACACGGATCAAGCTTTGACCATAACATGGTCCCGTTCCAATTGACGGGCAAACATGCGCCTGTGGCTTGTTCCCAATGCCACATTAATGCGCGCAACTTGCACGACCTAAAGATAACTCCTCAGGAATGTATCTCCTGCCATGCCGCAGATGACCACCACAATGGTCAATTTGGAACGGACTGCGCCGCCTGCCATTCTCCTGAAGGATGGGAGAATGCGACAGTGGATCATTCCCTGTTCGCCTTCCACCTGGATGGGAAGCATGCTGCTGTAGCCTGTGATTCCTGTCATCAGGGTGGCGTCTTCAAAGGCACGCCCATGGACTGCGCCTCCTGTCACAGCGACACCGATCCTCATGGCGGCAGCTTGGGCACGCAGTGTGAAACCTGCCATTCACCCAATGACTGGAAGCCGAGCAGTTTTAATCACAACAATTCCATCTTCAAATTGACCGGCAAGCATGTCAGCGTGACGTGCAGTAATTGTCACGCCGATCTGAAATTTAAAGGCACGCCCACCAATTGCGCCGCCTGCCATTCGAAGAATGATCCGCACGCCGGCAGGCTTGGAACAGACTGCGCTTCCTGCCATACAACCAACGGCTGGACTCCCTCCACGTTTGATCACAGCCGCTCCACCTTTGCGTTGACCGGCAAACACACAGCGGTCGCGTGCAGTCAATGCCATACCGACAAATTCTTCAAGGGCACACCGTCAGACTGCGCCTCCTGTCACAGCGATACAGACCCGCATGGCGGCGCGCTTGGAAATCAATGCACCGACTGCCACACAACCAGCGGATGGAAGCCCAGCAATTTCAATCACAACAATTCCATCTTCAAGTTGACCGGCCAGCATGTCAGCGTTGTCTGTACGCAATGTCACACCGATCTGAAGTTCAAAGGCACGCCCACGAATTGTTACTCCTGCCATGCCGCGGATGATTTCCATAAGGGTACGTTTGGAACAGAGTGCTCAGCCTGTCATGCCACTTCAGGATGGAAGCCCTCCACCTTCGACCACAGTAAATCCGCTTTCCCGCTGACTGGCAAACACTCAACCGCATCCTGTACTGGCTGCCATGTTGGCGGTGTTTTCAAAGGCACTCCGTCCACTTGTTTTGCATGCCATGCCAAAAACGATCGTCACGGTGGTAAGTACGGTACCAATTGCGCAGCCTGTCACTCCACCGCTGCCTGGAAACCCGCCACTTTTGATCATAATCTCTCAGCCTTCAAACTCACCGGGGCACATGTCAACACAGCTTGTACAGGTTGTCATATCAATGGTATTTTTGCGGGTACGCCCACGTCCTGTAACTCCTGTCATTCGGGCAAGGATCCGCATGCAGGCAAGGCTGGAACAAATTGTCAAAGCTGTCACACCACCACCGCCTGGAAACCTGTCACGTTCTCTCATACCTTCCAGCTAACACATGGGGATAACCCGGTGACTGCCTGTGTAACCTGTCATCCGAGCACGACTTCAGCTTATACCTGTTTTAGCTGTCACGAACATACGGCCGCCAATATGGCAGAAAAACATAAAGAGGAACGCGATTACTCGCCGACTAACTGTGCAAACTGTCATGCGGACGGCAGAGATTAGAGGTTTTATAACTGGATCAAGCCTCCGTATTTTTGAATGCGGAGGCTTTTATTTTTGATAGAAATTGAGCGGGTTCCCGAATAAAATAAGGCATCTTATTAATATGGAGAAGTTGTGATGAAAACATTCAAACGCATCCTGCTAGGACTTTTAGCTGTTCTGGCGATCCTGATCCTGTTCCTGCCCCTCAGCATTTTCGTGGACTCGCTCCTCGGCGCGAAACGACTCGATTCTCTTGTCAATACCACCGTCCCCGGTGTCAACGGCGGACCCGATGTGCGAGCTTATGTTGCCAAACCTGAAGGCGATGGTCCGTTTCCCACCGTCATCATGATCCACGAATTCTTTGGCTTGCGTGAATCGATCGTCGGCAAAGCGGACTTGCTCGCGCAGGAAGGCTATCTCGTTGTCGCTCCTGATACTTTTCGCGGCTCCACCACTTCATGGATCCCGCGTGCCATCTATCAAGTCATCAGCACCAAACCTGAAAATGTAAATGCTGATTTGGATTCCATTTATGCGTGGCTTGAGACTCAACCCGATGTGGACGCGAAGCGCATCGCCATTGCAGGCTTCTGCTATGGCGGGCGGACTTCACTGGTCTACAGCCTGCATAACAACAAATTAGCATCCACTATAATTTTTTACGGCTCGCCTGAAATTGACCCCGAAGTGTTAAAAGCCTTGCCCGGTCCCGTGCTCGGCATTTTTGGCAGCGCAGACCAATCCATCGCGGTTGAAGATGTCAATTTATTTGACGAGGCACTCACAACCGCAAATATCCCGCACGAGATCACGATCTATGAAGGCCAGCCGCACGCTTTCGTGGAAGACGTAGCTGGTATTCAATCTGGCGGCGCGCAAGGCGAAGCATGGGATCAAATGCTCGCATTCCTTGAAACGAATCTCAAGAATGCATCTTCTTCACGGATGGGACAATCCATTGCATATGCAGATACATTCAACTGGGAATATTACGCCATGCTGGTCTACGAACACGCCTTCGGCACAGCCAGTCACCAACAGCATTAAATTACCATGTCGTTGCGAGCCGCGTTCTTGGTTTTGCGGCGAAGCAACCTCCCGATTTTAGGCGGAGATTGCTTCGGGCGGAAAAGCATCGCCCTCGCAACGACATAACCCATGTTGTACAATGAGCGCGGAGATAAACCATGCAAGCATTCATTGATCAACCGAAACGAATCCCGCTCATTCTCAAACTTGGCATTTGGGTGTCTGAAAAAATAACCGGCAAGACCATGCTCCCCGCGCGGATATTGGCCTGGTATCCCAAAGCCGCCATTGGCTCTGGCATCATGGAATCACTCGTCGCGCACGAAGACGGCGCGATGACTCAGCGTATGCTCAAGCTGATCCGCATGACAGCCTCGCACGCGGTAGCCTGTCCATTTTGTGTTGACATGAACTCATACGAATACCGCGACGTAGGCATCACCGATGAAGAAGCTGAATCTCTGCGCGGGGATGTTGAGCGGGTAACTACTTTTTCCGAACGCGAAAAACTGGCGATTCAATACACTCGAGTCATCTCGCAAACCCCGTTGAAATTTCAGCCTGACTTGGTGGAGCGTGTAAAGTCCGCATTCAACGAACGCGAATTTGTCATCCTCGCCAGCACTGCCGCACAGGTCAACTATTGGGCAAGGCTAATTCAAGCATTGGGTATCCCGCCTGCGGGATTTGGAGAGTAATAGAAAAGACCTCCGAGTTCTTTAAGAACTCGGAGGTCTGCTTTTTACTTATTGCGTCACTAACTTACTTCCCCATCTTCTTCTTCATCGCCTCAGTCAAAGCTGGGACGATAGCAAACAGATCGCCGACTACCCCATAGCGCGCCTGCTTGAATACGGGCGCATCTGCATCTTTGTTGATGGCGACGATGACTTTGGCGTTTCTCATGCCAACGAGGTGTTGGATCGCGCCAGAGATGCCGCAGGCGATATATAAGTCAGGTGTGACGACTTTGCCTGTCTGCCCGACTTGATGGGCGTAGGTGATGTATCCGCCATCCACTGCGGCACGGGATGCGCCGACTGCGCCGCCCAATAAACTCGCCAGGTCAGTGATAAGCGCGAAGCCTTGCTGGGCGCGCCAGATTTCAGCTTGCTTTTCATCCATGCCCGCGGGTGGAGTTAGGGATGGGTTATTTGAGACGCCACGACCACCGGAGACGATCACTGCCGCATCGCCGAGGTTTACTGCGCTTTCAGCGGCAGAATAGCCTGCAACGGTCGAGAGCGCTTCCGCTTTGGCTTCTCCCTTTGTGAGCGTGCCTGTCTTGCCAGCTTCACGCGCGGGCTTGGGGAAGACGCGTCCGCGAATGGTGGCCATGACGGGCTTGCCAGAGCAAACAGTTTTCTCCAACAGCTTGCCTTCGTAAATGGGACGAGTAGCAACTACCTGGTCGCCATTCATTTCAAACCCTGTGACATCGGTCAACACGCCTGTGTTCAAGTCCACGGCAGACATGGCGGCCAACTCACGGGTTCGAGCTGTCGTCGGAAACAGGATCAAGTCAGGGCTGGAGGAAGAAGCGAGCGCCGAAAGGGTGGAGGCATACGGTTCAGCGCGGTAATCTGTCAGCGCCGCATCATCCACGACGATGACTTCATCGGCGCCATATTCAAACGCAGCCTTTGTGATTTCAGCTGTATCCGCGCCAAATACCACTGCCACGGCTGCACCATATTTTTTCGCGAGGCCAATCGCCTCCCACGAAGCAGGCTGAACCTCGCCTTTGAAATGATCAATGTAAACTAAAGTTTTCATAGCACTTTCTCCGCGAGAATTTTGTCGGCGAGTTTGTCGGCGATCTCGGCGGCGTTTTCGCCTGTGATCATCTCAACTTCTTTTTCTTGAACGGGCGGGTTCATCAACTCGCTGCGGGTGACAACCGGTGCGGGAGCGCTTGCGCCGAGATCACTCAATGACCAAACGGGGATGGTTGCCTTCGACGCTTTGCGGATGCCCATGAACGACGGGTAGCGCGGTTCGCCAATACTTTGGACGACGCTCAACACGACAGGCATTTTCGCGCTGACGGTTTGCCGGCCTTCTTCGATGACTCTTTCAACGGTCACGCTTCCCGCGTCGACTTTGATCTGGCCTGCCAACCCAAGCATCGGCCACCCGATAATGCGGGCGGTCTGCGCGGGGGTGAGGCCTGCGCCATTGTCGAGGGTCTGACGGCCAAAGATGACCATGTCTGCGCCGCCGATCTTGTTGATGGCGGCCGCCAGCACGCGAGCCGCGCCGACCGTGTCGAGATCGTTGAGCGCCGCATCTGAGACGAGGACTGCGTCATCTGCGCCCATGGCGAGCGCGTGCTTGAGCGCATCCTTGGCTGATTCGCCGCCGACGCACAAGGCTGTCACGGTTCCGCCTGAGGCTTCCTTCTGCTGAAGCGCGCCTTCGACTGCGTACTCGTCGAACGGGTTGATGACCAACGGCGCGTCCCCCCATGATACCTGCCCGCCCTCGGCTTTGACTTTCGCCTCCGAGTCGGGTACCTGCTTGATACATGCGATGATTTTCAAAGTGGTGCTCCTTGGATGAGATTATTTTCCAAGGGCAACGTAATTACCCTTCTTTAAGCCATCATTACCAAAACATCCGCGCCTGATACACCCACAAACCCAATTACACTAAAAATCTTTTGTGCCGCTTCCCAGCGTTTCCTGTTTTCCAATTGCTTGAGAAAGAAATCCTTAAATGGGTAGGGAGTATTCTTGTTGGTCAGGCTGTTGTATAACTCGTTGTAGTATTTGTCCGTTCTAAACCAGAGCTTGTAACTGTTCGAAATAAATAAAAGACTGAATAAAAGAAAGACAAGCACAAATCCAAACGGGGGCTTATCCATACTCAAAAAGTTCACTTAGTCACCACAAAAGTCATGATGAGAAACAGGACATAGGTCAACCCTCCAGCGAGAGCAATTATATTTGCCATACCAGTAAAAGCGGAGGAGAATCCGCGCAGGGCGAGGCTGATCGTGAGGAGGATCCACACCAGCGCATGTCCCCAGCGAATAACAACAAATCGGAATCCACTCGGGTTGGTCACCGCTTTTTGAGGCCATAGATTGAAATAGATCACTGCAATGATAAGGGCCAGTCCAGCCCAGGCAAACCAGGGGAGATTGAAGAAGCCTGTGATCATTGAATACTTGTAAAGCTGATGAGTTTCCCTGTTTTTAGATTAAGTTCGCAAGCGTGCCCGCGAGTGGTATAGGCGGAAAATGTCATTCCATCCTCGTTCAGCTTGACACGCGAAAAGTAAACGCCGATATCGGGCTTTTCTGCCTTCCAAAGGATGTTTCCATTTTGCTCGACAAGGTACAAGTTGGATTCATTGAGCGGAAACCCATTCGGGCTTTCGAGCACAATGCTGCCATTGGCAAGTTGAATGATTTTTTCGATTTTAGTATAGAGAGCTGCAACTGCCATGTTTACCTGTCTTAGCCACTTAAGCTTACGGATATTTGGATTATATCTCAAAACCAGAAAACCTACCGCTCGGTAGGGAGGCCGCGGCAACAAAAAGCCCGACGCGCTTTTGGGTTTGCGTCGGGCTGGGGGTGGGTTGGTCATCTGTCATTTATCTTCGACTCCCATGCTGTTCAATTCGTCTGAGTCATATTGCTCGATGAACAGGGTTGAGCCAGCCAGGGTGAAGAAAAATGCACAGGCGACTGCGGCGATTACAAACATGTGATACTCCTTTCTGTAGTATGCCTACTATAACAATCTGCGGATCAAAAAGATATATCCCCTATCAGTACTGTTAGTATTTTTTTTACAGTTATGAAAGGATTAAAGAGTAAACGGTGAAAAATAAAAATTTGTTCCCACATATTAACCTTCCCGATTATTTGACAAAACAAGCGTTTGAGATAAAATACAACCCGCACAACTGGCCGGAGTGGCGGAATTGGCAGACGCGCTACGTTCAGGGCGTAGTGAGCTTACGCTCATGAGGGTTCAAATCCCTCCTTCGGCACAAAAAATAGACCCGCATTTTGCGGGTCTATTTTTTTATATAACTTCTGCAAAATGTTGTAAATCGAGCCAGTACAAAAGTCCCCGCTCAACTTATTGGAATACTGGTTTGAGATGGTATAATTGCACTTACAAATGTAGCTTCTTTCATCTAATGCAGACACGAAGTTTTCCCCCATCTTCGTGTTTTTTTATGCCGTTTTGACGAATTTTTACCTATTTAAGGATATTCTATGGCTGAAGAAATCGTTCCATCCGCAAATACAGGAAATATTGAAAGTGTAGATATTGATGCGCAAATGCGCACCGCTTATCTCGACTATGCCATGAGCGTGATCGTGGCGCGTGCCTTGCCAGATGCCCGTGATGGATTGAAGCCTGTTCATAGGCGGATTTTATTCGCCATGCATGAATTGGGTATGCGTTCGAATTCCGCCTACAAAAAATCTGCCCGTATCGTGGGTGAAGTGCTCGGTAAATATCATCCGCATGGCGATTCGGCGGTGTATGAGTCAATGGCACGCATGGCTCAGGATTTTTCCATGCGTTACCTGCTCGTGGATGGTCAGGGCAACTTTGGGTCAGTTGATGGCGACTCCCCGGCGGCTATGCGTTATACCGAGGCTCGTTTGCAAAAAATGGCCGAGGAATTATTGGCTGACCTCGAAAAAGATACGGTTGATTTTGGCCCCAATTTTGATGATTCGCTTGAAGAACCGCTTGTTCTTCCCGCGCGCCTGCCCAATTTATTATTGAACGGTTCCTCAGGTATCGCAGTGGGCATGTCCACCAACATCCCGCCGCAGAACTTGCGTGAGCTGGTTGGCGCGATCAATTACCTTATTGATAATCATGAAAATGTTGACGAGGTCACAGTTGATGACCTGATGAAATTCGTGCTTGGACCGGACTTTCCGACGGGCGGTATGATCGTCGGGGCGGAGGGCATTCACTCGGCATACGGAACAGGCCGCGGCCGAATCGTGATGCGCGGCATTGCTCATATCGAAGAGACCAAGGCCGGTCGATATCAGATCAATATTACGGAGATCCCGTATCAGGTCAACAAATCCACTTTGATCGAGCGCATCGCGGAGCTTGTTCGTGAAGATAAGATCGATCAGATCTCAGACCTGCGGGATGAATCTGACCAGCGCGGTATGAGTATTATTATCGAGCTAAAGCGCGGCGCCCAGCCCAAGAAAGTACTTAATCAACTTTATAAATATACTGCCTTGCAATCCACGTTCGGCGTACAGATGCTTGCTTTGGTGGATGGAGAACCGCGCACCCTGCCGCTCAAACGGATGCTGCAAATTTTTATCGAGCACCGCCAGACGGTCATCACTCGCCGTTCAAAGTTCGAACTTGCCAAGGCGCAGGCGCGCCTGCATATCCTTGATGGGTATTTGATCGCGCTCAACAATATTGATGCTGTTATCAAGACGATCCGCGAAGCTGAAGATGCGGATGCCGCCAAGACCAGTTTAATGAAGCGCTTCAAGCTGAGTGAACTGCAAGCTCAGGCAATCCTTGATATGCAGCTGCGCAGATTGGCGGCCTTGGAACGCTGGAAAATTGAAGAGGAACATAAACAGGTACGCGCGGTGATTGAAGGTCTTGAAGACTTGCTCGCTCATCCAAAGAAGATACTGGCCCTAATCAAATCTGACCTGAACGAACTTGCTGAAAAATATGGCGATGACCGCCGCACGCAGATCTCAGCGGAAGCCAAGGAAAATATTCACGATGAAGATCTTGTCGCGGATGAAGCGGTGTTGATCAGCCTGACTGCGCGTGGATATATCAAGCGCGTCGCGGCGACAGCTTTCCGATCACAAAGCCGGGGCGGGCGCGGGGTGATGGGACATACCACAAAGGATGAAGATGAGGTGGTTATGCTCATGCCGGCGCGCAGCCTTAACACGATGCTGTTCTTTACAGATAAAGGTAAAGTGTATTCTGAAAAGATCTATCAAATACCGGATTCAGACCGTGCCACAAAAGGCATCCCGTTAGTCAATGTGTTGTCGCTTGATCCGAACGAAAAGGTGACGGCCGCCATGGCGGTGGGGGATTTTTCCTCACACAACTATTGTATGCTGATGACCGCGCGCGGCAAGATCAAGCGTGTCACAATGGAAGAATTCGCATCGGTACGCCCCTCTGGTTTGATCGCCATGTCTTTGGAAGAAGGTGATCAGCTGGGCTGGGCGCGATTAACTTCAGGTAAGGATGAGATCATCATCGTGACGGAAAATGGACAGGCGTTGCGTTTCAATGAATCCAAGGTTCGTTCAATGGGGCGTCAGGCGGGCGGCGTTCAGGGTATTAAACTTAAGAAAGATGATCTGGTTACCAGCATGGATGTCGTTGAAAAAGACGGCTCTTTGTTGATCGTGACGACCAAAGGTTTTGGGAAGCAAACTCCTCTGGGTGAGTACACAGCCAAAGGTCGCGCGACAAGCGGTATATCCACGATAAACATCAAAGCCATAAATGAAGTTGGCAAGATCGCGGCGGCCCGTGTTGTGCAAAATGCGGATGATTTGACCATTATGACCGCAAACGGCGTGACCTTGCGCATGAAGGTGAAGGATGTCAAGCAGTCAGGCCGCGCGACCAAGGGGGTACACCTTATCAAACCGAACGAAGGCGAT
>NZ_JADJSO010000035.1:0-81378 GCF_016711665.1 Candidatus Villigracilis saccharophilus | reverse complement strand
CGGCGGGTTGGATGTTGAGCAGCGCACGTTGTTCGTGGTTTTGCAAGCCGAGTCAATGAAGGGGGTTCGTCCGCGTGATTATTCTCCTGAAATCATCCAGCGTTTATTGTCCATAAAAAGCAACCCAATGATGGATGCATCCGTACATCTTATAGCTTATTATTATCACCTTGATCGCGGCGATATTGAGCAAGCCTGGCAGTCCCTTCAAAATACTCTTGTCGCTGAAAAGCAAATCCCCGAAGGATTAAAACAGGCACTGTATCTGGAGTATGCTTTTTTTCTGGCAGCGCTTCGTGCTGATGCCCAGTCTGCGCGGCAGTATTTACAAAAGAGTGCTGGGGCGCTGGCGGAGAAACAATCCATCCTCCGCGCTGAATCCGCTGTACTCTTTGCCGAGGGGCATGTTTTGGAGGCTCGCGAAAAAGCCAATGAGGCCCTGAAACATACCAATCACACATTTGATATTGGCGGCGCAATTGCCGAAAGAGAGTGGTTGAACAAATATATCAATTAGAATTAATAGGATGAATCGAAAAAAATACTATGAGACGAATCTACTACACCTCCCTTTTACTTCTGATGTTTCTCTCTTCCTGTTCGCCCCGAAACCTGTCTGCTGTTTCTGATAGTTCTATTGCGCTGGAAGATTGTGCTCTGACCTCGCCCGCTGGCAATCAAGTGGATGCGCGCTGCGGTACATATACTGTTCCAGAAGACCGTGCAAATCCCGATGGCCGACAGATCGAATTGAATGTGGCGGTCATCCCTGCGATCAAACGCAACCCCGAACTTGATGCGCTTTTTCTGCTGGCTGGCGGTCCCGGTCAATCGGCGATTGAAGCCTTTCCAGCAATGATTTCGCTGCTGTTCCAAATTCATGAAGATCGCGATATCGTGCTGGTTGATCAACGCGGAACAGGGGGATCGAATCCGTTACGGTGCCTTGCTCCAGAAGACGATGCGTTGACCGATGAGCAGGTGCTCGCGAAGCTGAAATCCTGTCCGGAAACACTGGATGCTGATCTTCGTTTTTACACCACTGAAATCGCCATGACCGATCTGGATGAAGTCCGCTCTGCTTTGGGATATGAAACCATTAACATTTATGGCGCGTCATATGGAACCCGCGCTGCGTTGACATACCTGCGCATGTTCCCTGAACACGTCCGTACCGTCACGCTGGATGCAGTAGTGGATTCAGACTTTGTCATGTTCATGGACGCTGCGGAGGATGGGCAGGCCGCGCTGGAAAAATTCTTCGCACGCTGTGAAGCGGATGAAGCCTGTAAAATGACATTCCCTAAATTGCAAACTGAATTCGATGGGTTACTTGCTCGTTTGGCAGAATCTCCAGCGGAGATTACCATTTTGCATCCACTGACCAACAATCCGCTTGACCTGACCGTGACTCCTGAAATGATCACGAACATGGTTTTCAACACACTCTATGTGCCGGACTTTGTTGCCACGCTGCCGTTATCCATTCATGCGGCGTATGCAGAGGAAAATTACGTTCCGCTGATCTCACAGGCCTTTCTTGTGAACGCTGGTTTATACGATGGCATGTTCTACGCTGTCACTTGCACCGAAGATGCTCCGTTAATTTCTGCTTCTGAGGCTGTCAAACGCGGAGAGCAAAGTGTCTTTGGCGATCGCACAGTTGATTTTGCGGCAGTTTGTGCAGAATGGCCAAAAGGGAAGGTTTCGCCTGAATTCCGTGATCCGATCATATCGGATGTTCCTGTGCTGATCCTCTCCGGTGAAGCGGACCCCATCACTCCGCCCTGGCATGCGGAAGAAATTTCCGAGAGCCTCACGAACGATATCCACTTGATCTTTTCAGGCATGGGGCATGGCAATCTTTCAAGCCGCTGCAGTACGAATCTATTCAAAATCTTTATTGAGAGCGCATCGATTGACGGGCTGGACACTGCCTGTGTTGCAAATATCCAGCCGCCGCCGTTCTTTGTCGATTTCAGCGGACCGCGCCCGTAAAAACCTTAGCCACAGAGAGAACTAAAATCTGTGGCAAAAGATTTTCTATAAAAACTCAAGGTAGCCATTATGATACAAGTACAAGGTCTTTCAAAATCTTTTGGGAAAGTGAAAGCTGTTCAAAATGTTTCCTTTTCCGCGCCAGATGGACAGATCACTGGCTTGCTTGGTCCCAATGGGGCAGGCAAAAGCACAATTCTGAGGATGCTTTACACGCTGCTCAAACCAGAAAGCGGATCAGCGCAGGTGGATGGCTTCGATGTACGTCATTCTGCGATTGATGTTCAGCGTCGGATCGGTGTGCTGGCGGATGCGCGTGGTTTGTATTCGCGCCTGACGAGCCGCGAGAATATCCGTTACTATGGGCGGTTGCATGGCCTGACTGGCGAAGCGCTTGAAAATAAGATCAACTCGCTCATGCTGCTGCTCGACATGCAGTCCATTGCCGACCGCAAGACCGAAGGTTTTTCCACCGGCGAAAAGCTCAAGGTCGCCATCGCCCGCACTCTGGTGCATGATCCGCAAAATGTTTTGCTGGATGAGCCTACAAACGGGCTGGATGTGATGAGTACGCGCGCGATGCGTCAATTTGTTTTGCGTCTGCGGGAGGAGGGCAAGTGTGTGCTCTTTACCAGCCACATCATGCAGGAAGTTGCCGCACTGTGCGATCAGATCGTGATCATTTCGCATGGCGAAGTATCCGCCAATGGCAGCCCCGATGATCTGCGAAAGCAAACAGGAAAAGAAAACCTTGAAGATGCATTTGTGGCTGTGATCGGTTCAGAAGAGGGATTGGAATAATGAAAAAGATTTTGGTTATTTTCCAAAAAGAAATGCTCGACAACCTGCGTGATTATCGCAGCTGGGTGACGGGTGTATTTTGGGCTCTCTTTGGTCCCTTGCTTCTCGGCGGAATGATCATGCTGCTTGGTAATTCCATTCGCGAAAAAGTGGATGAATCATTGATCCTGCCGGTATTGGGCGCGGAGAATGCTCCCAACCTGATCGCTTTTCTGGAACAGCAGGATGTTATTTTTGAGGCCGCTCCTGCTGACCCTGAAGCGGCGGTGATCGCCGGGGATATCAATGTGGCATTGATCATTCCCGAAAATTACAGCGAGGAGTTTTCTGCAGGTGAAACGGCCAAAGTTCAGCTTGTCTTTGACAGTACGCGCCAGTCTGCAATGGTGGATATTAATCGCGCACAGAACCTGCTCGAAGGGTATGGTGATTACATCGGATTACTACGATTGAGTTTGCGCGGCGTTAGCCCGGAGGTAATGCGTGCGGTGCAGGTTGAGGAAGTGGACACAGCCACGCCGCAAAGTCAGGCGTTGATCTTTCTTTCCATGCTGCCATACTTTATCATCTTTGCGATCTTCAATGGCGCATCGCCGGTCATTACCGACGCCACAGCAGGGGAGCGGGAACGCGGCTCTCTTGAACCGTTGTTGATCAATCCATTACCGCGCGGTTGGATCGCCATTGGCAAGATGCTTTCCGCCATGCCGTTCGCCACATTCAACCTGATCATTACGCTCGTCGGGTTTGCCACCATATTCCGCATTCTGCCCATGGAGGAATTGCTTGGCGTTCAAATTGGATTTGATATTAGTGCGCTACTAGCTGTATTTCTGATCTGTCTGCCGATTGTTTTCCTTGCGTGTGCCATCCAGACTTTGATCGCGTCTTTTGCAAAAACCACCAAGGAAGCCGGGACATACCTGCCGTTCATCGGTTTGATTCCCTCCCTGCCGGGCTTGGCGCTGGCGTTTTTACCGGTCAAACCTGAACTGTGGACAATGCTTATCCCGACATTTGGTCAGCAGATTTTGATCAACCAGTTCCTGCGTTCCGAACCGATCTCTGGAGTGAACATCCTTGTGTCGGCTGTACTGACCATTGTTCTTTCGGCAGCCGTTACTTATGTTGCGATCAAACTTTACGAAGGTGAACGAATCATTACTGGAAAATAACACCCTTATCATTAAGATACAGGTCGCAGTTAAACTGCGACCTGTATCTTTTAAAAGTCTAGTCAGAACCAAAATTGAATAAAAATGTCACTAAAAGACTCTTGTTGATTATGCTTTCTTATATACGATTTCTATTTTGGAATTTCATTCGGGTCATAAGGCGTGGTTTGGTATACATAATAATTCAACCAGTTTGAATAGAGTAGATTCGCGTGCCCGCGCCAGCGGACATTGGGCGGCTGGGTGGGATCATTTTTGGGATAATAATTTTGCGGGACGTGAATGGGAAGTCCCTTGTTTATATCACGGTCATATTCGGCCTTGAGCGTGAGCGGATCATATTCAGAGTGACCAGTGATGAAGAGGTGACGCCCGTCTTGTGTGCCGACGATGTACACGCCCGCTTCATCTGATTCCGCGAGGATCTGTAATTGATTTATTTTCTCAATATCTTCGCGGCGGATCTCAGTGTGGCGGGAGTGCGGGGCGAGGAAAATGTCATCGAATCCACGCAGCAGGTTCTCGGTCGAGGAAAGGATGCGATGCTCATAGACGCCGAACATCTTGTGGGGCAGGTCATATTTGGGGATGCCATATTTGTGATACAGCGCGGCTTGCGCTCCCCAGCATATATAGAAATTTGATTCAACATTTGTCTCTGCCCAATCCAGGATCTGGGTCAGTTCATTCCAATAATCCACTTCTTCAAAAGGCATTTGCTCGATGGGCGCGCCTGTAATAATAAGACCATCGAACTTTTCATTTTTGATCTCATCGAATGTGACATAATGCTCCAGCAAATGATCGGCATCCGTGTTCTTGGATTCATGAGTCGCGGTATGGATCAATGTGATTTCCACTTGCAGCGCAGAGTTGGAAAGCAATCGCAATATCTGCGTTTCGGTCGCGATCTTGGTCGGCATGAGATTTAAGATCGCCACACGCAGGGCGCGGATGTCCTGATGCGCGGCACGATCTTCATCCATGATGAAGATATTCTCTTTTTCAAGAGTGGTTCGAGCGGGAAGGGTGGAAGGAATTTTTACGGGCATGAGGTTTGAAATGATGAATGGATATGAAGGATGAAATGCAGAATGCAGAATTTTTATTCCGCATTCTGCATTCTGCATTCTGACTTCTCGATCTACGCGTTAAGCGCCTGATCCAGATCCCACTTGATGTCTTCGAAGTCTTCGAGACCAATGCTCAAGCGGATGAAATCGGGGCTGACGCCAGCGGAGACTTGCTGTTCTTCGCTGAGCTGGCTGTGCGTGGTGGTGGCAGGGTGAATGGCGAGGCTGCGCGCATCACCGACGTTGGCGAGGTGGCTGAACAGTTGCAGGCTTTCGATGAACTTTCTGCCAGCTTCCGCGCCGCCCTTGATACCGAAGCCAAGGATCGCGCCTGCGCCCTTGGGAAGATACTTCTTGGCGCGAGCGTAATCGGGGTGGCTCTTGAGGCCAGGGTATTTGACCCAGCTGACTTTGGGATGAGCCTCAAGATATTCGGCAACGGCTTGCGCGTTCTGTACGTGACGGTCAATGCGCAGGTTGAGGGTTTCGAGTCCGAGCAGGGTCTGCCATGCATTGAAGGGAGATTGGCAGGCCCCGAGGTCGCGCAGAACTTGTACGCGCGCTTTGATCGCAAACGGGGGAAGTCCCGCGGCGGCGATGGAGGAATACACGAGGCCGTGATACGAAGGATCGGGCGTGTTGAAATTCTCGAACTTGCCGTTGCTCCAATCGTAGTTGCCGCCGTCCACGATGATGCCGCCGATGGATGTGCCGTTGCCTGTGATGAACTTGGTGGTCGAGTGGGTGATGACGTGCGCGCCCCATTCAAACGGGCGGAAAAGATACGGCGTGGCAAAGGTGTTATCGATGAACAGGATCAGTTTGTGCTTGTTCGCGATCTCGGATACTTCTTCAAACGGGAAGACGGAGATATCGGGGTTGCCGAGAGTCTCACCGTAAATAATTTTCGTGTTCGGCTGAATGGCCGCTTCAAAATTCTTCGGGTCGCTTGGGTCAACAAAAGTGACATTGATCCCCAGCTTGGGCAGGGTGTAGGCGAACTGGTTGTACGTGCCGCCATACAAACGGGATGACGAAACGATATGGTCGCCTGCGCTGCACAACGTGAAAATTGCCTGTGCCTGCGCGGCATGCCCAGAGCTTGCAGCCAGAGCGGCAACGCCGCCTTCGAGTGCTGCAATGCGCTGTTCAAGCACATCGGTGGTCGGGTTCATCAAGCGGGTGTAAATATTTCCCAGCTCTTTGAGCGCGAACAAATTCGCGGCGTGTTCGGTGTTCTTGAACTGATAGCTCGTTGTTTGATACAACGGCACGGCGCGGCTGCCAGTGGTGGCATCTGGTGAATAGCCCGCGTGTAACTGGCGGGTGGCGAAACCTAACTTGCGATCTTTGATTGTGGACATATTAAGTTTTCTCCTCTTGAATAATGTTTACCCGCCCTTCAGAAGAGTTATTATTATCCCCGTTAGGGGAAAAAAATAACCTCTTCTGAAAGTACAAGAAGAGGTATACGTCTATACCGTCCTCTCATCTTCCAGATACGAATGACTTGTGTCATTCCTATTTGCCGAATTTGGCACCATAACTCATAAAATGGTTTGGTTGCCGAAGCTTCAAAGGGTCGGTCCCTCAGCTTCTCTGGATAAGAGCGAATATTTAATTTCGCGGTTTATATCATGCGGCTTATGATTGTGTCAAGGGTTTGGACAATTTTAGTCTGAATTGATTATAAAAGATTTTCGTTCACAAGCAACTCTGCATTGTATATGGATGCGCCTGCTGCGCCGCGGATCGTGTTATGCGAAAGCACAACGAATTTAAGATCGAGGATTGGATCACGCCTCACGCGGCCGACTACTGTCGTCATGCCTTTACCTGTTAATCGGTCGAGTCTTGGCTGGGGACGGTCCGCCTCATCCTTAACCTCGATCACTGGTTTGGGCGTCGAAGGCAGATTCTGCGCTGACGGTTTTGCAGCGTAATCGCGCAATGCCTGAATTGCAACTTCAGGTTCAACGGGCTTGTCCAAAGCCACACTTGCACAGACGGTGTGACCATCGATCACTGCCACGCGATTGGTGTGCGCGCTGAATTGGATGTCTGCCATATCAATTTTGCTTTCGTTGAATTTGCCCAACATCTTGCGCGGCTCCCATTCCACTTTTTCTTCCTCGCCGCCATTGCCCACGTTGGGGATGACATTATCCATGATGTCGAGCGATGGCACGCCAGGGTAGCCCGCGCCCGAAAGCGCCTGCAAGGAGACCATGAATACTTTCTTCACACCGAAGGCCTCATCCAATGCTTTGAGTGCGATCGTGAGTCCTGTGCTTGTGCAGTTGGGGTTCGTGACAATGCATCCGCTCCAACCGTGATTCTTGCGCTGTTGCTTCACCAGTTGAATATGCTCCGCGTTGATCTCGGGTAATAGCAACGGCACATCCTCTCCGCGCCGATAAGAAGATGCGTTCGAACAGACCGCCGCGCCTGCTTTTGCGAAGGCAGGTTCGAGCTCATTCGCGATTTCCGTGTGTAAAGCTGAGAAAACAATTCTCGCCTGCACCGCATCTGTGGATGCTGGCACAACGATCATATCCCGCGCATATGCAGGCATTGGGTCATCCAACACCCAGCGCGCGGCTTTGGAATACGGCTGCCCAACGGAACGGTCAGATGCTGCCAATGCAACCACTTTGAACCAGGGATGATTATCTAACAACGAAATAAAACGTTGGCCGACAGAGCCTGTCGCGCCGAGAACTGCTACGGGGATTTGAGACATAATATTTCTCCTTAAATTATGGATTTCGTTGGTAGGGGCGGCCCCCCCCTACGGGTTATTTCACGATCAACTCATGCAATGACCGTACCGCCAGCTCAGTATCTGTAGCGGCGACGACCATACTGATGGATACTTCCGATGAACCCTGCGCGATTGCTAAAACATTCGCTTTGTTATTGCCGAGCTGAGTAAAGACCTGTCCAGCAACACCGGGCGTGTGCCGCATTCCCACACCGACCACTGTGATGATCGAAACATCTTCCGTCATCCAGACGCGGTCAATATCTTCATCTTCGATCTCACTGGCAAAGACAGCCTGCAAAGCATTGAGCACGGATGCGGCGGATTCGGATGGCACTGCAAAACAAATGGACTGTTCTGATGAGGCCTGTGTAATTAGCGGCACGCTGGTTTTTGTGGACGCTACCGCGCCAAACGCGCGCGCCGCCACACCAGGTACGCCCAGCATACCACGCCCTTCGATCGTCACCAGCCTTTGGTTGCGGATGGCGGTCACAGCTTTGACAACCTGACCGTTGCGGGCTTTTGAATCAGAAGGCGCATTTGCTATTAACCGCGTACCAGGATGCGATGGATTGAATGTGTTGCAGATGCGGAGTCCAATGCCAGCGTCCACAACGGGGCGGATCGTTTTGGGGTGCAACACTTTCGCGCCATAATATGCCAGTTCCGCAATTTCGCTGTATGTGATCTCAGGCAGTGTGACCGCATCCTTCACAATGCGCGGATCGGTCGTCATGACGCCGTCCACATCTGTCCAGATCCAGACATCATCCGCGGGGAGGACGGAGCCAATAACAGCCGCGGAATAATCACTGCCGCCGCGCCCGAGGGTTGTGATCACACCCTCAGGTGTAGCACCGATGAAGCCAGTGGTGACTGGAACAACGCCCGCATCCATAAGTGGGTTCAATAATTGCCTTGTCTTTTCGGTCGTGGCTTTGAAGTCCGGGTGCGCGTGTTGAAAGTGCGCGTTGGTGACCACGAACTCAGTCGACTCGATTGCCTTTGCATTGATGCCCGCGTCTTCGAGTACTGCGCCCAACAATCGGACACACATTCTCTCGCCGATGGAGGCCACTGCATCCATTGCGCGCGGACTGGCTTCCCCGAGAATCGCGATCGCTTTGCATAAGTCCACGAGCGAGAAGATCAGTACATTGATCTCTGCTTTGGTTACTTCGCGGAGGTGCTCATTCTTGATCAGCGCATCTGCGGCGGCGAAGTGTTTCTCTCTCAGCGTGGACTCTGCGCTCGGAAGCGAATCAACTTTTCCTTGTGAAGCGAGCGCAGCGGAATCCAGCAGAAGGTTGGTGACTCCCGACATCGCGGAAGTGATCACCACCACCCGCGGATATTCCGCGCGCGCATCCTTCACGATCTGAGCAGCCTTGACGAGCGCATCCGCCGAACCGACAGATGTTCCTCCGAATTTCATCACAAGCGTTTGTTTTTGCATGATCTTCTCCTTTGACGAGGTAAACAAAAACGCCCCACGTTTCCGCGAGGCGTTGTGTGTTCTGAAAGTAACTTTGTTCAGCTACTTCTGACCAAGCACAAATCCCTCACGGAATTCACCGGAGGTAGTGGTCATGGTCATCATAGTACCGAAACAAAAGTTTTGCATATTGGGCGCTATTCTATGCGAGGGACGTAGATTGGTCAAGGCTTTTTAATCCACGTACTCGCACCATGATTCATACTTAGGAAGTTTTCCGCGAATGGCATCATGATAGATATTTTGGATCTTTCTTGTGGTGGGACCAGTCTTCCCGTCGCCGATGGTGCGGAAATCTATTTCGCTCAAGCCGATACATTCAGCAGCGGTTCCGCATACAAAGACTTCATCCGCGATGTAAAGCTGGTCGCGTGAAATAGGCTGTTCCAAAATGCGGAAGCCCAGATCTTTTGCGATCGTATGGATCGAGTGGCGTGTCACACCTTCCAATACAGGCGCAGTGGATGGCGTGATGATCTTGCCATGCCGCACCATGAATAAATTCTCGCCAGTGCATTCAGCCACATAGCCCTGCGGATCAAGCATGATGGCTTCCTGGAATCCCAACCGTTCAGACTCGGTCTTGGCGAGGAAACTGTTTGCATAATTTCCAGACACCTTGGCTTTGGTCATCAACACATTCGGGTGATGACGCGTGAAGGATGAAATGTTGGCGCGGATGCCTTTCGCCATCGCTTCTTCGCCGAGATAGTTGCCCCATTCCCATGTAGCGATCGCCAGCGACGGTTTGCCGTTGTCCACGTTCAAGTTCCAGCCGCCGCCATCCAAATACAAAAGCGGGCGGATATAGCAATCCTTGAATCCGTTGGCTCTCACTGTATCTTTGATCGCCTTGACAATATCTTCGGTTGTCCACGGCAGATTGCGGAAGCCAAAGACGCGCGCCGAATCAAGCAAACGTTCCGCGTGATCGGTCAGGCGAAAGACTGCGGGACCCTTCGGCGTATCATACGCGCGAATGCCTTCGAACACAGCCGCGCCGTAATGAATGGCGGGGGTAAGCACGTGCATGGTCGCTTTTTCGTACGGCAAAAGTTCGCCGTTCATCCAAATGAATTTCGATTCCATTCCCATGACAATTTCTCCTTACATCCTTTTTATAATTTCATCCGCCATCTGACGGGTAGTTAACTTGCCGCCAATGTCCGCAGTGCGTGCGCCATTGGTGATCGTTTCTTCGACAGCTTTTTCGATGGCTGCGGCTTCGGCTTCCAACTTCAATGAATGACGTAACAACATTGCCGATGAAAGGATCGTGCCAATCGGATTTGCGATTCCCTTGCCTGCGATATCTGGTGCGGACCCGTGGATCGGTTCGTACAAACCGACAGTTGATTCGCCCAAACTGGCAGAGGGCAGCATCCCCATTGATCCTGCCAAAACCGACGCCTCGTCCGTGAGAATGTCGCCGAACATATTCTCAGTGACGATCACATCCATCCAGGCGGGACCAGTGATCAGCCGCATGGACGCGGTATCCACCAGCGTATGTTCAAGCTCGATATCAGGATTCTCTTTTCCAACTTTGGTCGCGATCTGACGCCATAGCCGCGATGACTCTAACACGTTGGCCTTATCTACAGAAGTGACTTTCTTCTTGCGGCCTTTCGCCAAATTGAATGCCAGTTCCATCACGCGGCGGATCTCGTAATCATAATATTCAAGCGTATCGACAGCGCGCTCGCGGCCGTCTTTGATGTCGCGTCCCTTGGGCCAGCCAAAGTACAGTCCGCCCGTGAGTTCACGCACGACGAGAATATCCACGCCTTGCAATTTCTCAGGCTTGAGCGGTGACCATTCCATCAGCGCGGGATGCACTTTCACAGGGCGAAGATTTGCGAATACGCCGAGACCTTTTCGCAGCGCGAGCAATCCGCGTTCGGGGCGATCTTTCGCTGTTGGGTCATCCCATTTCGGGCCGCCTACTGCGCCGAGCAAAACCGCATCCGCAGATTGGCAATCGGCAAGGGTTTCATCGGTTAACGATGAACCGTACGCATCGATCGAACAACCGCCCATCAGGCGTTCTTTGTATTCGAAAGTGTGGTTGTATTTACTGGCAATGAAGTCCAGCACGCGCACGGCTTCGCCTACAACTTCAGGTCCGATGCCGTCGCCGGGGAGGAGGGTAATGTTTGCTTTCAAAATAATTTCCAATCCGTAGGGGCGGATCGCGATCCGCCCCTACATAATATAATGCGCCACCATCAAACCGTATTCAACCGAATCCGCAAGTGCGCGCCATGAGGCTTCGATGATGTTCGTGCCCGCGCCGACTGTGCTCCAACGGGAGTTGGTATTGCGTGTGTCGATCAGTACGCGGGTAATGGCTTCGGTTCCATGATCCGAGTCCAAAATACGGACTTTGTAATCAGAGAGATGAAAATGCATAATGCGTGGATAGTATCCACTTAGCGCTTTTCGCAGCGCGAGATCCAACGCATTGACAGGACCGTTGCCTTCAGCGGCGGTGTGAAGCACCTCACCCTGCACTCGGACTTTGACCATCGCTTCCGCGAAGATGCCGCGTCCCTGACGATGCTCGACGTTGACGAAGAAGTCAATCAGTTCAAATGGCGGCTTATATCCATACTCTTGACGTTTAAGCATGATCGCAACCGACGCTTCTGCTGCTTCGAAGGAGAAACCGCGCGCTTCTAGTTCCTTGATCTCATTGAGAATGGGTACAACTTCCGTGCCATCCACTTCCACACCATGTTCTTCGGCTTTGCTGAGCAAATTGCCGCGCCCCGACAAGTCCGAGACTACCACGCGCATTTTATTTCCAACGAGTTCAGGCTCGATGTGTTGATAGGACTGCGCGCTGCGTCTCATGGCAGCGACATGCACGCCGCCCTTATGCGCGAACGCGGATTTGCCAACGAAAGGCAAATGTTCATCGGGTGTGATGTTGGCAACTTCTGCAACAAAATGCGAAAGATCATACAGCTTGCTGATATTTCCCTTGGGCAAACATTCATAGCCCATCTTAAGTTCAAGGTCAGCCATGATGGAAACAAGATTGGCATTGCCGCAGCGTTCACCAACGCCATTGATCGTGCCCTGCACTTGAATTGCGCCTTCACGCACCGCCATCAACGCATTGACCACAGCACACTCGCCGTCGTTATGGGTGTGGATTCCAAATGGGGTTTTTATAACCAGCTTCAAGTCACGAATGATGCGTTCCACTTCCCAGGGCAATGTCCCACCGTTGGTATCGCATAAAACGATCGTCTCCGCTCCGCCGCGAATCGCGGCCTGCAAAGTTTCCAACGCATAAGATGAATCCGTTTTGTAGCCGTCGAAGAAATGTTCGGCATCATAGATGACGCGCTTGTTATTGGATTTGAGATACGCAACCGATTGTTCGATGATGCGAAGATTATCTTCGGGCGTGGTTTGCAAAACTTCCTTGACGTGCAGAGTCCAGGTCTTGCCAAAGATCGTGCAAACAGGTGTATTGGAATCGAGCAAGGCTTTGATGTTGGCATCATCCTCGGGTCCGCCTTTGACACGGCATGTGGAGCCGAATGCCGCGATAAGCGCGTTCTTCCACTGCATGTCACGCGCGCGCTCGAAGAATTCAACATCCTTCGGATTCGATCCAGGCCAGCCGCCTTCGATGAAGGCCACACCGAGTTCATCAAGATGCTGAGCCACGCGGACTTTATCATTGGCTGAAAGCGTGAAGCCTTCAGACTGCGTGCCATCGCGGAGAGTTGTGTCGTAGATTTGGATTTTTGTCATATATGATCCATTTTGCCGCTGAGGCACAGCGCCTCTTGAAAAAAGGGGTTGCTCATGGAATTCTGTGCTCTCTGCTGGCTACACATTATGTTCTTTCCTCGAAAGCCGCGATCTCTTTTTCGAAGCCAAGGATATAACCAAGTTCATCCACACCGTTGAGCAGACAGGTCTTGTTGAACGGGTCAATTGGAAATTCGACAGAGCCATTCGGCAGGATGAGAGTCTGAGATGCGAGGTCAACGGTGACTTCGGCATTGGGAACTTCTTCGATGAGATCGAACAACATCTTGTGCGTCGCTTCATCCACGATGATGGGAATGAGACCATTCTTCAAGGAATTATTGCGGAAGATGTCTGCAAAGGATGTGGAGATGACGGCCTTGAATCCGAAACCGGTCAATGCCCAGGGAGCGTGCTCGCGGCTCGAACCGCACCCGAAGTTGTCTCCGGCTAATAGAACTTGTGCGCCCTTTGAGTTTGGTTGGTTGAGGACAAAGTCCGCTTTGGGAGAGCCGTCGGCGTTATAACGCCAGTCGGCGAAGAGATTGTCTCCCATGCCTTTTTTATCAGTCGCCTTGAGAAAGCGCGCGGGGATGATCTGGTCCGTGTCAATGTCGTTGACAGGCAGAGGGAGTACGCGGGAGGTTAGTGTTGTGAATTGAGCCATAGTTGATTTCCGATTTCCGATTGAAGATTGCTCCGCTGGTTGAGTAGCCCCGAATGCTTTTTGAGGGGCGTATCGAAACCAGCAATGAAAAGTTGACAAGAAATTTCAAGATGTGGTCTCGATACGTGTCTCGCTACCCGCCCCCCCCCCCCCCCCCCCCCCCCTTTCTTTCTTGCTGTGACAACACCGTGAATAGCTGTTGCCGCCGCAGTGACAGGGCTTGCCAGGAAAGTTCGTCCGCCTTTGCCTTGGCGGCCTTCAAAGTTGCGATTGCTGGTCGAGACCGCGTATTGACCGGGTTGGAGTTGATCGCCGTTCATCGCGATACACATACTGCATCCAGCCTCGCGCCATTCCGCGCCTGATTCCTTGAAGACTTTATCCAAGCCTTCCAACTCTGCTTGTTTCTTGACATCCTGCGAACCGGGCACAACCATGAGACGTAATCCATCAGCAACTTTATTGCCTTTGAGTACAGAAGCAGCCAGTCGCAGATCAGAGATGCGTGAGTTGGTGCATGAGCCGATAAAGACCACATCCACTTTTTTGCCGAGCAGGGATTGACCAGCTTCGAGTCCCATGTAAGCCAGTGCTTTTTCAAAGGCAGCTTTTTGCGAAGGCTCGGTAAATGATTCCGCGCTTGGCACATGATCTGTGATCTTCATGCCCATACCAGGATTGGTCCCATAGGTGATCATCGGCTCAAGTTCGGAGGCTTCGAGAGTGATGGACTTGTCATAGGTTGCGCCTTCGTCACTGGGCAAGGTCTTCCAGTAGGCAACGGCCTTGTCCCAGTCCGCGCCTTTGGGGGAGGCTTCGCGGCCTTTGAGGTATTCAAAGGTCACTTCATCGGGAGCGATCATGCCTGCGCGCGCGCCGCCTTCAATGGACATGTTGCAGATGGTCATGCGTTGTTCCATTGTCAATCCACGAATAGCTTCGCCTGTGAATTCAAAGACGTGCCCTGTTCCCCCACCGACGCCGATCTTCGCAATGAGAGCAAGAATAATATCCTTGGCTGAAACGCCTTTGGATAATTTCCCATTCACGCGGACTTCATAAGTCTTCGGTTTATTTTGAAGCAGGCATTGAGTCGCGAGGACATGCTCAACTTCGGATGTGCCGATGCCGAAAGCCAGTGCGCCGAATGCGCCATGCGTGGCGGTGTGACTGTCGCCGCAGACAATGGTCATACCTGGCTGGGTTCGTCCGAGTTCAGGTCCGATCACATGGACAATGCCGCGGTGCGGACTGGTCATGCCGTGCAGTGTGATTCCGAACTCAGCAGCATTGGTTTCCATCTGCTTGATCTGAGCGGCGGCCATTGCATCTGCGATGGGAACTTCGATCGGAGTCGTCGGGATGGAGTGATCCATCGTGGCGAGGGTTTTATCAGGGCGGCGGACTTTCAGTCCGCGCTGGCGCAGGCCCGTGAAGGCTTGCGGGGATGTGACTTCATGCACGAGGTGCAAGTCAATGTAAAGGATGGCGGGAGATTCGGGTTGTTCTGCGACAACATGCGATTCCCAAATTTTGTCAAAGAGAGTTTTAGGCATATTTTGATTTACGATGTGAGGTTTTGGATTACGGATTAGGATTCGCTTTCAGCGGAGTCAATTGCATCGGAAGCAGAATCAGGGTTCGGCGTGGAAGGAAGCGTGCTCAAATCCCAACCGGCAGGGTACATTGGCGCAGTAGGATGAGCATCAAAAGATTGAAAGTCATAGTTGGCATTTTCATTTTGAGTGGTCATGGTAATTTCTCCTTATTTTTTCTGAGACCTGACAGGTTTTTGAAACCTGTCAGGTCTGATCGTGAACTACCCCAGCATCACACCAAAATTATTAGGGACAGGCTGTGTGCCTTCGGTCTTGGCGATGATCAATTTGTTGAGTGCGTTGATATAAGCCTTTGCGCTGGCGACGATAATGTCTGTATCCGCGCCGTGACCGCCATAGACGCGCGCATATTCCTGTTCGCTTTGCGCATCCATTTTTGTATCGCCGCTGCTGTCACTTTGAATGCGGACAGTCACTTCGCCGAGCGCGTCAATGCCTTCGGTGATGGCATGGATGTTGAACTCCAGCAGCTTGCATGGCATCTTGATGATCGCATCAATGGCTTTATAAGTCGCATCCACGGGACCAGTGCCCATTGAAGCAAAGTTGTAGATCTCGCGGTCAGGTCCACGCAAACGGACGGTTGCCGTTGGCATGCCAAGCGTGCCGCATGAGACCTGCAAGCCTTCGAGATAAAACACATCGCGCGGACGATAGAACTCATCAGCGATCACAGCTTCGAGATCGGCATCAGTGATAACTTTTTTGCGGTCGGCCAATTCCTTGAAGCGTGCGAAGGCTTTATCGAGTTCGGCTTCATCGAGCGAATGCCCCATGATGGCAAGACGCGAACGCAGCGCGGCGCGGCCCGAATGTTTGCCCATCACCAACGTGGTTTGATTCACGCCGACATCTTCAGGGCGCATGATCTCATACGTGGTTTGGTGCTTCAGCATTCCATCCTGATGAATGCCCGCTTCATGCGCAAACGCATTCGCGCCGACAATGGCTTTGTTCGGCTGAACAACAATGCCCGTGTAATTGCTGACCAGTTTTGAAACACGCGAAAGCTGTTGTGTTTCGATCCCTGTTTCCAGATTAAAAACAGGGTGGCGGGTCTTGAGCGTCATCACCACTTCTTCGAGCGATGTATTGCCCGCGCGTTCGCCGATGCCGTTGATGGTCACTTCCGCCTGACGCGCGCCTGCTTGAATTCCAGCCAGCGCGTTCGCGGTCGCCATGCCAAGATCATCGTGACAATGCACAGAGACCGTGATGCCATCGTGCATACCAGGCGTGTTTTTGATAATGCCGTCGATCAACTTGAAATATTCATCGGGCGTGGTGTAACCAACCGTATCGGGAATATTCAACGTAGTTGCGCCTGCCTTGATGGCTTCGCCTAATACAACATACAAAAACTCAGGGTCGGAGCGGCCCGCATCTTCGGGGCTGAATTCCACGTCGGCACAGAGTGAGCGCGCGTACGCGACCATTTCCGAAACACGCTGAACTACTTCCTCTGGATCCATCTTCAACTTATGCTTCATGTGGATCGCTGATGTGGCGAGGAATGTATGGATGCGCGGCTTATCCGCGTCTTTGATGGCTTCCCAGGCTTTATCAATATCGGGTTTATTTGCGCGCGCGAGACCTGTGATGACAGGAACTTTCGCATCAGGCTGACCTTTGGGCTGGGTGCCCACTTCGACAGCGATTCGTCTGACAGCTTCCAGATCATCCGGCGAGGCGGCGGGGAATCCCGCTTCAATAATGTCCACGCCCATGCGCGCCAGCGAACGAGCGACTTCCAGCTTTTCCGCTGAAGTCATCGTCGCGCCCGGTGATTGTTCGCCATCTCTTAAAGTAGTATCGAAAATTTTTACATAATTATTCATCGAGTCTCCTTCTGGAGTGCTGGAGCTTGCTCCAGCATTGCGACAGCAAGCTGTCGCACTCCAAAGTTGTTACTTCTTCCAATTCTCAGGTCGTAACGAACGTACCGCCGCGCCAGCCTGCCACATTTCAGAATCATGGAAAGCGGCCAGTTCTTCTTCCAATTTTTCGCGATAGTCCGCGCGGCTGTTGGCTTCGAGGGTGATGCGGGCTTCGTTGCCGCTCAAAACGGATTCATACAAGTCATCGAACACAGGCGCAACCGCATCGCGGAAGCGTGGATGCCAGTCCAGTGCGCCGCGCTGGGCGGTGGTGGAGCAGTTGGCATACATGAAGTCCATGCCGTTCTCGCCAACGAGACGGATCAGGGATTGAGTAAGTTCTTCCACAGTTTCATTGAAGGCTTCGCTGGGAGAATGTCCGTGCTTGCGGAGGACGTTGTATTGCGCTTCCATCACGCCAGAGAGTGCGCCGATTAAAACTCCGCGCTCACCCGTAAGGTCACTATAAACTTCGTTCTTGAATGTGGTCGGGAATAAATATCCCGCGCCGATGGCGATGCCCAGAGCGATGGCGCGTTCATTCGCGCGGCCAGTGTGATCCTGATGAACTGCATAGCTGGCATTGATTCCGCTGCCTGCCAGAAAGTTACGGCGAACGCTTGTGCCCGATCCCTTGGGCGCTACGAGAGCCACGTCCACGTGTGGGGGAGGCACAACACCGGTGTCGTCTTTGAAGGTGACCGAAAAGCCGTGCGAGAAGTACAGCATGTCGCCTTCGTTAAGACATTCCACGATCTTCGGCCACTGTGAGCGCTGACCTGCATCCGAGAGCAGGTATTGAATGACAGTCCCTTTTTCTGCGGCTTCTTCAACATTGAAGAGAGTCTCTCCGGGAACCCAGCCGTCAGCAACGGCCTTATCCCAATTCTTCGTCCCTTCGCGCTGACCTACGATGACCTTGATGCCGTTATCGCGCATGTTCATCGCCTGTGCAGGTCCCTGAACGCCATAACCAATAACTGCCACAACTTCATTCTTCAATACTTCCCGCGCCTTATCAAGTGAAAATTCGTCGCGAGTTACCACATCTTCAACCGTACCGCCAAAATTAATTTTTGCCATGATTTCTATTCTCCTAGTTTTATTTTTGTTCAGTTTAAAGTTGCAAAGTCTCAGGATGAAGGTTTTTATTCATCCTTCCTAATTCATCATTCATCCTTTTTCGGGCGCCATTTCCGCCATGTCTTCATATTCATTCTCGTATCTGTTTCCAACCGCGCCCTGCTGCACACGGCGGACGCCATCGTTGACTCCGCGCGTCATCGAGACTTGACCTGTGCGCACCATTTCGATGATACCGGTTGGACGCAGGAGTTCGATCATGCCTTCGATCTTATCCTCTGTGCCGGTGATCTCAACGATCACGGAATCAGCCGCCACATCCACGATGCGGGCGCGGAAGATTTCCGCGAGGCTGTTGACTTCGGCGCGTTTCTCGGGGCCGACCATGACCTTGATCAGAGCCAGGTCACGGGTCACCGAAGGTTGATGCGTAACGTCCTGCACATCGATCACGTTGACCAGTTTATAAAGATTCGCTTCGATCTTGTGCGCGTCATAATCCCCGTTGGGACAATCCACCACGACGGTCATGCGCGAGATGTCAGGTTTCTCGGTGCGGCCAACAGCCAATGACTCGATATTGAAATTGCGGCGGCGGAATAACGATGCCACACGGTTCAACACGCCAGGTTTGTTTTCTACTAATGCAATGAAAGTGTATAACATTTGATTCTCCTTCTTCATTATGTCATTGCGAGGAGGGTGCTCTTCCCGACGAAGCAATCTCAACCTTAACTCGGAGATTGCTTCGGGCTAGCGCCCTCGCAATGACATTATTGTTTTGCAGGTCTCTGTAACATTTGATCCAATGCCGCGCCCGCAGGAACCATCGGATAAACTGCGTCTTCCTGCTCCACACGGAACTCAAGCACTGTCGGTCCATTAATGCTGCGCGCCCAGGCAATCGCATCATCGATTTCTTCGCGCTTGGTGACTCGTCTCGCTGGGACGCCGTGCGCTTCGGCAAGTTTCACAAAATCAGGCGAGAGCATGTTGACCGCCGAGTAGCGTTTCTCGAAGAAGAACTCCTGCCACTGACGCACCATGCCGAGAAAACTGTTATTCATGATAGCAACTTTTACGTTCGCGCCTTCTTGAACGGCAGTCGTGAGTTCTGCGGCGGTCATCTGGAAACCACCGTCACCGGCGATGGCCCAAATTTCCTGATCTTTATGCGCGAACCACGCGCCAATTGCAGAGGGCAAACCAAAGCCCATTGTGCCTGCGCCGCCAGAGGTGAGCCAGCGATTCGGTTTATCCAAGGCGTAATACTGTGCCGTCCACATTTGATGTTGACCAACATCCGTGGTCATGATCGCATTGCCGCCGGTCGCCTTCCAAATATCAGCGATCAAATGAGGCACATACAATTTGTCGTCGTTTGGCCAGTTCATGATACTGCGCGCGTCAGCTTCGGCTT
The DNA here is from genome assembly GCF_016711665.1 of Candidatus Villigracilis saccharophilus. Lineage (NCBI taxonomy): Bacteria > Bacillati > Chloroflexota > Anaerolineae > Anaerolineales > Candidatus Villigracilaceae > Candidatus Villigracilis > Candidatus Villigracilis saccharophilus. The sequence goes on along the minus strand of NZ_JADJSO010000035.1, from coordinate 61,632 downwards.
TCCAATCGCGGATCTCTTTCAACCATTCATCATGATCATATTCATCCACCAACGGAACAAGATCAGTTAAGACGGTTTTCAAGTCGCCCACGAGCGGAACATCCACTGCCACATTCTTATGAACTTCGGATGGATCAATTTCGATATGAATTTTCTTCGCGCGCGGAGCATAAGTTTTCAAAGTGCCGGTCACGCGATCATCAAAGCGCATACCGAAAGCAAGGATCAAATCGGAATTTTGAATTGCAAGGTTGGTGTGGACTTCACCGTGCATACCCATCATGCCGAGGCTCAAATCATGCGAAGCAGGGAAAGCACCGAGGCCAAGCAAAGTGCTTGCTACAGGCGTTTGAGTCTTGACCGCAAAGTTCATCAAAATTTCTTCGGCCTTGGAAGCCAGCACGCCATGTCCGCATAAGATGATTGGGCGCTGTGCCTTTTCAATTAATTTCACGGCATGGTCAAGCATGTCTTTCTGTGCATGGGCAACAGGCTGATAGCCGGGCAATTTAACTGTTTCGGGATAGACAAACTCACACTGTTCGACCTGCGCGTTCTTGCAGATATCGATCAACACGGGGCCGGGACGTCCGCTGCGGGCGATGTAAAATGCCTCGCGCACAACTTCCGCGATCTGGTCGGCTCGGGTCACAAGGTAATTATGTTTTGTGATCGGCAGAGTAATGCCGGTCACGTCAACTTCTTGAAATGCATCTCCGCCGATCAGGTGCGCGGCAACCTGTCCCGTAACGAATACTACAGGAACAGAATCCATCATCGCCGTGGCAATGCCCGTGACGAGATTCGTCGCACCGGGTCCCGATGTCCCCATCGCCATTCCAACTTTGCCAGAAGCACGCGCATATCCGTCCGCCATGTGCGCGCCGCCCTGCTCATGCCGCACCAACACATGATGGATGGGATAACTTAGCATCGCATCATAGATCGGCATGTTCGCCCCGCCCGGATACCCGAAGACCACTTCCACGCCTTCGCGCACCACGCATTCCCACATTATTTCAGCACCTGTTTTTTCATTCGCTCTCCTTTTTTTGGAGTGTGGCATTGCCACATGCCAGCAAGCTGGCGCCAGAGTTAACTTTCTAATATTGCGCCTGTATCTGCGCTGGTTACAAAATGTGAATATCGCTTCAACCATTTGGATGTGGTCGTGGATTTGAACGGAGGCAGCGCTTCAAGCCGACTCTGAATCTCGGCGTCGGTCAACTTGACGTTGAGACTGCGTGCCACCAAATCAATTTGGACGATGTCCCCGGCTTTGAGCGCCCCAATCGGACCACCCGCAGCAGCTTCCGGCGAAACGTGACCGATGCACGCGCCGCGAGTCCCGCCGCTGAAACGGCCATCGGTGATGAGCGCAACCTTATCGCCGAGTCCCTGCCCCATGATCGCGGATGTGGGCGATAACATTTCCTGCATGCCCGGTCCGCCTTTGGGACCTTCGTAGCGCACAACAACACAATCGCCAGCTTTGACCTGTCCCGCCAAAATTCCAGCCATCGCATCATCCTGTGATTCAAAGATGACCGCTGGACCTTCGAACTGCATCATGGCTGGGCTGACTCCGCCGACTTTTACGACTGAGCCTTTGGGCGCGAGGTTGCCAAACAAAATGGACAATCCGCCGCGCTTGGAATATGCATTTTCATATTTATGAATTACTTCTTCATCTTTTATTTCTACACCTTTAATTGATTCCCCCAAAGTCTTGCCTGTGACCGTGATGCGGTCGAAATGCAGCATGCCTGTTCCCCGCTGGACTTCGTTCAAAATGGCAGGGATTCCGCCTGCGCGATGAACATCTTCCATGTGCCATTTGCCGGCAGGACTCACTTTGCAGATATGCGGAACTTTGTCTGCGACGGAGTTGATGCGTTCCAACGGATAGTCCACGTTGGCTTCGTTGGCTAATGCCAAAGTGTGCAGCACTGTATTCGACGAGCCGCCCATTGCCATGTCCAGTGCGAAGGCATCATCAATGGCTTCGGCGGTGACAATGTCTCTCGGCTTGATGTCCCGTTCGATCAAGGTCATGATCTGCGCGGCGGCTTGTTTTGCCAATGCTTCCCGTTCGGGAGTCTTCGCCAAGGCAGAGCCGTTATAAGGCAGGGCGAGACCGAGCACTTCCATCAGGCAGTTCATCGAGTTGGCGGTGAACATGCCGGAACACGAACCGCAGGAGGGACAGGCAAATTTTTCCAAAATGGATAAGCGCTTCTCATCAATCTTCCCCGCTGAAAATGCGCCGACGCCTTCAAAGACTGATATCAAGTCAATCGTTTCACCATCGGGAGTGACGCCCGCTTTCATCGGTCCGCCGGATACAAAGATGGTCGGGACGTTGACGCGCATCGCGGCGAGCAACATTCCAGGCACGATCTTGTCACAGTTCGGGATGCAGACCATCGCGTCGAATCGATGCGCTTCGATCATGGTCTCGACGCAGTCAGCGATCAGTTCACGCGAAGGAAGCGAGTACTTCATCCCCATGTGACCCATCGCGATGCCGTCGTCCACGCCGATAGTGTTGAACTCGAACGGAACTCCGCCCGCCGCGCGGACAGCATCCTTTACCAGTTTGCCGAAATCCTGCAAATGCACATGCCCGGGGACAACATCCACATAAGAATTAACAATGGCAACGAACGGCTTGTTGAAATCCTCGTCCTGCAAACCCGTGGCGCGCAACAATGCGCGATGCGGGGCTTTCTCATAACCTTTTTTGACTGTATCTGAACGCATACTGCTCCTTTTGAGTTCAGACCTGACAGGTCTTTGAAGACCTGTCAGGTCTTGTAAATTTATATAAAAAAAGAGCCGCCCGTGGTTAGGGCGGCTCTCGTTCTACTTACTCAGTGATTTACTTTACTCTCACCTCAGCCATCCTAACCGAAAATAATCCTTTAATAATAAGGACTACAAGGACGACTACAATAAGGGAGAGGCTGAACAAAGATGGATTCATGGGCTTGTGATTTTGTCCGATTATAGGCAGAAACGGAAATAAGTCAAGGGGAAAATGTAGGTTGTTAGCGCAAAGTAGTAGAGTCACCTTTGTGCAAAGTTAAAATGTCCCCTTTTGAAGGGAGCAAAAATGGACAAAACACTAACCATGAGCACAAAAGAACTCTCGAGACTAGAAGTCATGCAACGATTGAAAGACAAACGACTGATCCAAAAAGAGGCGGCGACAGTCTTGACTGAGTATTCGGCAGATCAAACGACTATGGCAGAAATATCAAAAGCAGGATGCTAAAGGATTGATCAGTAAACGGCGCGGGAAACCTAGCAACAATCGGATCGAAGCAGGTGTCAGCCAAAAGGCCTTAGACCTGATCAAAAAGAAGTATTCTGATTTTGGACCGACGCTGGCACATGAAAAGTTGTTGGAAATTCATAAAGTACAGCTCTCGCGCGAGAGTGTGCGCAAGATGATGATCGCAGAGGGATTGTGGAAACCCAGACGTGCCAAGAAATCTGCAGTACATCAAATGCGTGAACGGCGGGCCTGTCTTGGAGAGTTGGTTCAGATCGATGGGTCAGATCATGCTGGTTCGAAACACGCGGAGAGCGGTGCACCTTGTTGGTCTTCATCGATGATGCGACCGGAAAGTTGCTGGAACTCTTGTTTGTTCATGATGAAACCTTCTTTGCCTACTGCGAAGCATCGCGTCAATATTTTGAACGATCTGGAAAACCAGTGGCTTTCTACAGTGACAAGCATGGGGTCTTTGGGGTGAACATTCAACAGCCCATTGGCGAAGGCAGGGGCATGGGCATGACGCAGTTTGGACGAGCCATGCACGAATTGGATATCCAGATCATTTGCGCCAATTCTCCTCAGGCTAAAGGGCGTGGAACGGGCCAATCAGACCTTGCAGGATCGCCTGGTGAAGGAATTACGTCTCCGTAACCTGTCCACCATCGAAGCTGGGAATCAATATCTCTCCGAATTCCGCGAAGATTTCAATCGCCGCTTTGCCGTTCCCCCGCGCAGTACCCATGATGCCCATCGCCCCCTCCTCAAAACGGAAAATCTCGATCTCATTTTGACCCGTCAAGATACCAGGCTGCTTTCCAAGAACTTGACCATCCAGTTCAACAAGATCATTTATCAGATCCAATCCGATCGCCCTGGCTATGCCCTGCGCAATGCTCAAGTTACTGTCTGTGAAAATGCTCAAGGAGTTGTCACGATCCTCTACAAAAATAAATCACTTCCTTACACCATCTTCAAAAAGCTCCCTCATCAAGCCGAGACGGTCGATTCAAAAACCTCAACCATGTCATTCACGTGCCGATCCCTCCGCCCTCTGATCATCCCTGGCGTTCCTATGGCAAGCCTTTGAACGGCAATCCTATTCAAGTGGTCCTTCCCCATGCCACAGATTCATCCTGATCAGAGATTGAGTTTTTCGCTTTCCAGCCAAAAAGCTGGGCAGAAACAAAAAGGGCAGATCCTTGCGGTCTCTGCCCAGCTTATGGCACTCGTGTCAGCGCTCAGGTCGCTCTCCAGCGTTGCCCTATCCTCTGCACAAGTTCCACCAGTCTACCATCCCTTTCTCACGCCCCTTCGTCAGGGTGACATTTCTACTTTGCAGATAAGGGGACATTTCTACTTTGCATTGACAGGGGAAAATGTAGGTTTCGGAGAAAGGGGAAAACTTCAAGCAATCTTAGCCCCAATAATCCTCGGGCAATGCATTGCAATTTGAATATTTTCTAATAAATAATAAAGATTATTAAAAACAAAACAACTATAGGGATAAAAATTCCTGCGGCCCATTCCCACTTTTGAGGGCCGGAAATTTTTCTGTAAACCAACACAACTGGGGTAACAATAACAAGATACAAAACCCATAATATCAGTGTTTCAAAAAATACATATAAAATATCATCAGCAGATCCAAAAGATGTCGATGACAAATTTGGACTTGACGAATTAGGTCGTATATTTATTACCAATTTGACGATAACACTAGTAACAAGTCCAGCGAAAAAGGAATAAATACTTAACCAACTAATTTATACCCGTTTTGTCTTGCTTGTTCAATTATTCGATTCTTCCAAGGCAAAACCTTTTCATTAAACATATCTTTTCCTAAAACAGCAGTATACAGAATGTCTGGTGAGAGGTAAGCGTCAAAATCAACTTCTGAGACTATACTATATCCTGCAGAAACAAAGTTGTATTGTCGAATATCCAGAATGACAGTATGAGCAGGCAAATTCTTATAACTTCCAAGATAACGGCTATTGCCAGTCTCATATTGATAGTACTCAAAAACATAACCATAATTTTCAAGTTCTTTCACGGCTTTATCTGCAGTATTACCAAAAAGGTTTAATCGAACAGGCGATGTAGGTATAGGTTCAAGAGTCAAGGTGGGAACTGGGCTTGGAATTACAGTAATCAACACTGGCGTATTAGTCGGCAGAGCCGTTAAAGTTCCCAATACAGCTACATCAATTTTTTGTGGATTAGATGAGCAACTTGTGTTGAAGATTAATATTAATAATAATAAAAATTTTCTCCACATAGCTAATCTCCTTTGAAACAATACTTCGTGTCATCTAAAACGATTTTCGTGATTGTATCACTGTAATCAACCGTGACTTCTTTATCGAATGCCATACTTGTATTCAGCGCAAGTATGGCATTATATGAGAAAAGCAAGCTATTTCCCCGCACTATTATCTTTCAAGACGAGCATAATAACCTTGGCGGGATCATCAAGGAATTCATCTCTTACCTTGTTTTGAGCCTCCATTAGATCTGCTGCTGTGCAGGACATTTCCCAATCCGCTTTATTTTCCCTGTATATGATAAATAGTATAAGCGAACTTTCGAGTTCTCAGATCGTTCAACAGGAAAAGCAGATTACATCACGAGATCATCTATATCCACGTGCGGTATACTGGCAAAAACAAATTTGGAGTTTCCATGAGCAAAATGACCACAGAAAAATATCTCGTCCGCGCGTTACTTGACGACGGCGCAATGTCAAGATCACTTTTTGAAGAGGAATTACAGGATCAAATTGATGAGTTCCTGAGATCCAAACAGGAAGATCAGGATGATTATTTCTTCGCCATTACCGAGCGGGACAATCAGGTTGCCATGCTTTTGATCGACAGGGATGATAAAGTCCATGCCAACGAGGAAGCCCGTACCATGTTAAAGACATTTTGGCAGAAGTCAGTTTATGAAGACAATATCCTGGTACTGCTCCCGCAAATGGTGGATGAGTTGAATGAAGGTTACTACTTTGTGACAGGGGTAAAAGCCCAAAGAGCGGCGGAGTAAGATACCAGACCTGACAGGTCTTTCCATACCGCAGATATGTGACTCGCAACGCAAGCCTTTCGTGAAGATATAGTGACCTTGCTATCCATTATTTCGGCGGACTAAAGTCCTGCCTCAGTTCGTGGAAGTCCGCTAAAGCGGACTCATTGGTTAACCCGAAGGGTTTCCATGTACTGAGCTAGGGATTTATCCCGACGCGTTCCCCTCGCGCGGACATGCGACTCGCAGCGCAGGACTTTCGTGAAGACATGCCGGATTCTACCTTGCCCCTGCAACGCGATAATTTTGTTGTATACTAATTTCTATGGATAAAGACCCATTAGAGACTTGGCGCAATTTCCTGGACCCTGAAGTTTTGAGACCTAATTTAATGTTAGCTTCAATTTACATTGCTACTTATGAAATTCCAAAGGACTCAATAATACGTCGATTAAGAGAGCTGTTTGTTAGGGGTTTTGATGAAACAGGCGAGTTGATTGGCCTGGACTATAAAATAGAAGTTCTTGATAAAAATAAAAGCCCACTCTATGCCTCGCTTGAGTGGCTGAAAAAGTATAGGGTGCAATTACTTAAGATGACATCACTATATTTAATTGATGAAAACGCATCGTAATAAAGCCAAGTGAATGTGTTATCCGAAGGATTGCCGTCCGATTTTTCAGATCGCTTTAATGAAATGGTATCTCTATTGAGTAAGATTGAAAGATGGTGGATTGTTAACTATGAAATACCTTTAAATCCAAAACTCGCTGCAGAAGAAATAGTTGAAAGTGAAATAGTGCCTGGGCCACCGAAAAATCAAATTTTTATATTAATGAGTTTAGGAAGAATTTTCCCAAGCCTATTTCTCCCTCTTGACACATCCCCATCTCCGTCATAGAATACCGCCCAATAATATACACAAAGCACTGACGAGGACGAGTACACTTCAAAGCGATTACCAGAGAGCCGAGCAGAAGTTCTGAAAGCGAGGCAAAAGCGCAGAAGTCGAATGGCCCTCCGAGTTGAGAGGACGAAAGCAAAGCAAGTAGTCCAATTCGGGAACTCCCGTTACAGAGTAAGGGTATAAGCCGTAAGGCCGTACCTGACAAAGTGAAGCTGGCTTCTTGATCTCTGTTGCTCACAACAGAGATTTTTTGTTAAGACACTTCAAGCCTGGGTGGCACCACGGGAGTCCTCTCTCGTCCCTTATGGACGGAGAGGATTTTTTTAAACCCAAAACCAATCCGCAGATTTCACGGATTACGCAGATTGATTTTTAAGAATCTGTCAAATCTGCACAATCTGCGGATAAAAATAAAGGAGTCAATATGCTGCTTGAATCAACCACAGTCCAAACCATCATCCGCGAGGTCTCTGCCGACCTTGAAACCCCCGTCAGCTTGTATCTCAAACTGCGCGGCGACGGCGCGTCCTTTTTATTGGAATCCGTCGAAGGCGGCGAACGCATTGCGCGCTATTCGTTTATCGGTGTCCAACCCAGAGCGGAATATATTCTGCGCGACGGTCAGGTCGAGGTCAAAGAGAACGGCGAAACACGCACCGTCCAACTCGACCACGATGACCCGACCATCTTTTTGCAAAATGAAATGAGCCGCTTTCCCGCTGTCCACTTGCCGAACGCGCCGCGCTTCACGGGTGGGTTGGTGGGCTATCTCGGGTATGAATCTGTCCGTTATTTTGAACCAACTCTCAGTGAGAAAATGAACCGCGCTCAAATTCCCGATGGAATGTATTTGCTCGCCGATACCATCGTCGCATTCGATCACGCGCGCCGCACCATCTTCCTCATCGCAAATGTTTTGGATGGAAACGCCGAAGCCGCCAATCAAAAACTGGACGCCATCGCCGAGCGCATTCATCAGCCTTTGCCCGCCGCGCAAAAATTGAAGTCGAGCCGTCTGAGATAAAATCGAATCTCACGCGCGAAAAATTTGAAGACATGGTGCTTGCCGCCAAAGAGCACATCGTCGCTGGCGATATTTTTCAGGTTGTGCTTTCGCAGCGTTTCAGCCGCGAAACCAACGTTGAGCCTTTCGATGTCTATCGCGCCGTGCGCCGCCTCAACCCTTCGCCGTACATGTTCTTTTTTGATTTCGGACTCGTGGACGATGAACCGCTTTACATTGTTGGATCGTCGCCCGAGATGTTTGTGCGTTTGGAAGGAAGAACCGCTTCACTCCGACCGATCGCTGGGACGCGCCCCCGAGGAGCAGACGCCAACGCTGACGCATCGCTTGCCAAAGACCTGCTCGCCGATCCGAAGGAACGCGCGGAGCATGTGATGTTGGTTGATTTAGGTCGTAATGATTTAGGCCGCGTCTGCGAATATGGCACGATCAAAGTTTCTGATTTCTTCACCGTTGAAAAATATTCACACGTCATGCACATCGTCTCGCACGTCGAAGGGACTCTGCGCCCCGAGTTGACCGCTTTCGATTTAGTGAGAGCCGCCTTCCCCGCAGGGACAGTCAGCGGCGCGCCGAAAGTCCGCGCGATGGAAATCATCGCTGAATTGGAATCAGACGCACGCAACGCCTACGCAGGCATGATCGGCTACTTCGGCTTCGACGGCGCCATGGACACCTGCCTCGCCATCCGCACCATGGTCGGGCGCGGCAACACCGTCAGCGTGCAAGCAGGCGCAGGCATCGTCGCGGATTCAGACCCGTCCACCGAGTTTCAAGAGACGGTGAATAAGGCGAGCGCGATGTTGAGAGCGATAGACGCGGCGGAATCGAACAGTTAACAGTGGACAGTGGGTAGTGGTCAGTTTTACTACCCACCACACACTACCCACTTCCCACTAATTAGAAAGGAAACTACCCCATGCCAAACACCAAACCCCGCCTTCTCACTGGTGACCGCCCCACAGGCCGCCTGCACCTCGGTCATTATGTCGGCTCGCTTCGCAATCGTGTGCGCCTGCAGCATCAATATGATTCCTTCTTCATCATTGCTGATTTGCACACGATGACCACCAAGCCCGAGCCGCAGTACATCAAAGAAATCCCAACCTACATCCGCGAGATCGTTCTGGATTATCTCGCCGTTGGCATTGACCCGAACGTCAGCACCATCTTTGTGCAATCTGCAATTCCAGAAACCTACGAAATGAATCTGCTCTTTGAAATGCTGGTCACCGTTCCGCGCCTCGAACGCATGCCCACCCTCAAAGACATGGCACGCGACGCCAACATCGACTCCATGCCATTTGGTTTGCTCGGCTATCCCGTCCTGCAAGCCGTGGACATTTTATTGCCGCGCGCGAATGTTGTCCCCGTTGGACGTGACAACCAATCCCATGTGGAACTCGCCCGCGAAATGGCACGCAAGTTCAATAACTTGTACGGCAAAGAGATCTTCCCCGAACCAGAATCCATTATCGGTGACGGTGCCTTGCTCGTCGGCACAGATGGACAGAACAAAATGTCCAAGTCGCTGAACAATGCCATCTATTTATCCGATGACGCCAAGACCGTCGAAGAAAAAGTCAAAGGCATGTACACCGATCCCAAACGCCTGCGCGCCACTGACCCAGGCACCGTGGAAGGCAATCCCGTCTTCATCTATCACGACGCGTTCAATCCCTCCTACGCCGAAGTGGACGACCTCAAAGAACGCTATCGCAAGGGACAGGTCGGCGATGTGGAAGTCAAGGAAAAACTTGCCAAAGCCATCAACGCCTTCCTCGAACCCATCCGCGAAAAACGCGCGTATTATCTTGCGCATCCCACCATCCCGCGCGATGTCCTCGCCAACGGAATCCGCCGCATGCAAACCGAAGCCAAAGAGACCATGACCCTCGTCCGCGATGTGACTGGCTTATCGTATTCATTGGATTTGTTTGCAGATGAGGTTGATATTTTCGGAAATGAAGAATGATATGTCGTTGCGAGGAGGGTGCTCTTCCCGACGAAGCAACCTCCTCATAATTGGAGATTGCTTCGGGCAAAGAACAAGAACGCCCTCGCAACGACATGGAAACGGAGAAACACATGTTAGCCCTTATCGATAACTACGACTCCTTCACCTACAACCTCGTCCAATACCTCGGCGAACTCGGCGCGGATATTCGCGTCTTTCGCAACGACCAAATTTCATTGAACGAGTTGATCGCGCTCAAGCCTGACCATCTCGTCATCTCCCCAGGCCCAGGCGAACCCATCAAAGATGGTGGCGTTTCCCCAGAAGCCATCAAACATTTCACAGGCAAAATTCCCGTACTTGGCGTCTGCCTCGGACATCAATGTCTCGGCGCAGTCTACGGCGGTAAAGTGGATCGCGCTCCGCGTCTCATGCACGGTAAGACTTCCCCCGTCACTCACAACGGACAGGGCGTCTTCAAAGATATTCCCTCGCCGTTTGAAGCCATGCGCTATCACTCGCTCGTCGTTTACGAACCCATCCCATCCGAACTAGAAATTGTCGCGCAAACATCCGAAGGCGAGATCATGGCGCTCAAACATCGTCAGCATCCAACCTACGGCGTGCAGTTTCATCCCGAGTCCATTCTCACCGAGCATGGCAAACAACTGCTCAAAAATTTTCTCGATATCAAGATCGCCCCGCCCGCACCTGCGGAGCCGTCCATGCTCAAGCCGTTCATCGCCAAGACGATTAATCGCACCGACCTCACCGTCGAAGAGGCCGAAGAAGCGATGAACGTCATCATGACGGGGCAAGCCACGCCCGCGCAGGTCAGCGCGTATCTGGTCTCGCTCCGCATGAAAGGGGAGACCATCCCCGAGATCACAGGCTCCGTCCGCGCCATGCGTGCCAACGCTGTCAAAGTGAAACTCGCCAATCCCGATGAACGCATTTACGACATCGTCGGCACAGGCGGTGACGGCGCTCACACCTTCAACATTTCCACTGCCGCCGCATTTGTGCTCGCGGGTACGGGACGCAAAGTTGCCAAACACGGCAACCGCGCCGCGTCATCGCATTGCGGTTCTGCCGATGTCCTCTCCGCTCTCGGCGTCAGCCTCGACCTCACACCTGATCAGATCGCCCACGCCATCGACAACATCGGCATCGGTTTTATGTTCGCCGCCAAATTCCACCCCGCCATGAAGCACGCCATCGGCCCGCGCAAAGAGATCGGTCAGCGCACCATTTTCAATGTCCTTGGCCCGCTCACCAATCCCGCAGGCGCGAATATTCAACTCACGGGCGTTTATGCCGCCGCGCTCACCGAGCCGCTCGCCAACGTCCTCAAAGAACTCGGCTCCCGCGCCGCGCTGATCATCTACGGCGCAGGCGGCACCGACGAACTCAACACCACGGGCGTCAATCGCATCAGTCATCTCAAAGATGGCGCGGTCAACACCTATGATCTTGATCCCGCCGAATTCGGTTTCGCCCTCGCCACCATGGAAGACCTGCGCGGCGGCACACCCGATGAATCCGCGGCGATGATGAGAGATCTTCTCTCTGGCAAACTCAAAGGCGCACGCCGCGACTCTGTCCTGCTCAACGCCGCTGGCGCTCTCGCCGCTGAAACTGGCGATTTCAAGTCTGCACTTGTGGAAGTCACCGCCGCCCTCGATAACGGCTCTGCCCTCGCCAAACTCAACGCCCTTGTTGAATACTCAAAATCCGTTTCCTAATCCGTTATGAACATACTCGAAAAAATCATCGCTCAAAAGAAACTGGAAATTGCGGCGCTCGACGCTGTCACATTACGCCGCGCCGCGGAGCAGAGTCCTGCACCCAGAGATTTTCTCGCCGCCATCAAGCGCCGCAGCTTCAGACCCCGCCCGAGCCTGATCGCTGAACTAAAGCGAGCCTCTCCCTCCAAAGGGATTCTTGCCCCGCACCTTGACCTCTTCCAAGTCGCCGACATCTACACCCAAAACGGAGCCGCCGCCATCAGCGTCCTCACCGACGAAAAATTCTTCATGGGCAAACTCGAAACCTTGCGCGAACTCCGCGCTCGTAACCTGACACCTGACACCTCGCACGTGACACCTCTTTTACGCAAAGACTTCACCATCGACGAGACCCAAATCTACGAAGCCCGAGCCAACGGCGCCGACGCCATCCTCCTCATCGCCGCCGCACTCCCCGACGACAAACACTTCGCCGACCTGCACGCCTGCGCACTCAGTTTGGGATTGACCGCCCTAGTCGAAGTCCACGACGAAGCAGAAACCGAGCGTGCCCTGAAATTGAAAGATGTAAAACTCATCGGCATCAACAACCGTAACCTTGCCACCTTCGAAGTTTCACTTGAAACAACAGAAAGAATCCGCCCGATGATTTCAAGTGATATTGCTGTGGTTGCCGAGTCAGGTATTTTCACCGCAAGTGATGTGGAGCGATTATCAAATATAAATATTGATGCAATTCTAGTAGGAGAGGCGTTGATTACATCCGATGATATTCCCGCGAAAGTTAGGGAGTTGTCAGGAATGTAATATGTCGTTGCGAGGAGGGTGCTTTTCCCGACGAAGCAATCTTCTATTAAGTGGAGGTTGCTTCGGGCAAAGAACACACCTGCCCTGGCGGGCGGTGCCAGGGAGAGCGCCCTCGCAACGACATGGTTAAGAGAGATTATGACCAAAATAAAAATCTGCGGAATCAAAACATTGAATGATGCCCTCGCTGCCATTGACGCAGGCACGGATTATCTTGGATTTAACTTTTATTCAAAAGGTGTGCGTTTTATTGAGAAGGAAGTTTGCGCAGAAATTACTTCGGTTTTGAAACGCGAACATCCGAAAATAAAACTTGTTGGCGTATTCGTGAATTCATCTGTGGATGAAGTGAAGAATATCCTGGATACTTGTTCACTCGATCTGGCTCAACTCCACGGTGATGAAACGCCAGAGATATTTGCTCAACTTGTTCCTCATGCCTTCAAAGCCTTTCGTGGAGTACCAACTGATATTACGGGTTATGAACACAAAGATGGCCCTGCATTTTTAGTGGATGCGGCGGTCAAGGGCATGTACGGCGGAAGCGGAGTCACAGCGGATTGGTCTGCTGCGGCGGAGTTGGCGAAGAAATATCCGCTGCTACTGGCAGGTGGATTGACTCCAGAGAATGTTGCGGACGCAGTGCGGCAGAGTCAACCCCTGGGGCGTGGACGTTGCCTCCGGAGTTGAATCAGCCCCGGGTGAGAAAGATGCGGCGAAGATGAAAAAGTTTGTGAATACGGTTAGAGCGGAGTCCAAAGTCTCCTGACTTTGGCGTAAAAACTCCAATGACAGTAGTCGTTGGAGTCCTGGAGAAAATTTATGACAACATTATTACCCTCAAAATTTGGTCCGTATGGCGGACAGTTCGTGCCTGAAACATTGATGCCTGCCCTGATCGAGTTGGAGCAGGCCTTTGTAGACGCGCAAAAAGACCCGGCCTTCAGGCGAGAGTACGAAGGCTTGCTGGCGTCGTTCGTGGGCAGACCCACGCCGTTGACCTATGCCAAAAGATTATCGGAACAATTAGGCGGCGCGCAAATATATTTGAAGCGCGAAGATTTGGCGCATACGGGCGCACACAAAATCAATAACGCGCTGGGGCAGGCATTGCTTGTCAAGCGGATGGGGAAGAAGCGCGTCGTGGCCGAGACTGGGGCAGGGCAGCACGGCGTGGCATCTGCCACCGCTGCGGCATTGCTCGGACTCGAGTGCGTGGTGTACATGGGCTCCGTGGACATTGCGCGGCAGGAACCGAATGTCTTCCGCATGAAATTGCTTGGCGCGGAAGTACGCCCTGTTGAGTCAGGCACGAAGACTTTGAAAGACGCCATCAACGAAGCCATCCGCGATTGGGTGACGAATGTGAGGGATACGCATTATCTGCTTGGCTCGGCGCTGGGACCGCACCCATACCCAACCATCGTGCGCGAGTTTCAATCGGTGATCGGCATTGAAGCACGCGAACAAATGCTGCGCGATGCGGGGCGTTTGCCTGATACGGTGATTGCCTGTGTGGGTGGCGGGTCAAACGCCATCGGCGTTTTCAGTGGATTTGTAAAAGATGAACACGTTGAGTTGATTGGCGTTGAAGCAGGTGGAAGCGGCATTGCTTCTGGCAAACACGCCGCTCGTTTTGGCGATGCGACTAAAGCGAGAGTCGGCGTGATTCATGGAACAAGAACTTATGTTTTGCAAGATGAAGATGGACAAATTGCTGAGACTCATTCGGTTTCTGCAGGCCTGGATTACGCAGCCGTTGGCCCCGAGCATGCCATGATGCGAGATAGTGAACGCGCGTTTTACACATCCGCAACGGATGCGGAAGCATTAAGCGCTTTCCAAACCTTGTGCCACACTGAAGGAATCATCCCCGCGCTTGAGTCGTCTCATGCTGTGGCGGAGGTCATCAAGCGCGCGCCGAAGATGGGGAAGGATCAGGTGATCCTGGTCAATCTTTCAGGGCGAGGGGATAAGGATTTGAATACTGTAATCAAGGAATTGGGCGATAAATTCAATTAAACCGCTAAGAGCGCAAAGAACGCGAAGAAGACCAAAGATTTTTCTTGGTGCACTTAGCGTGCTTTGCGGTTCAAAAGGAATCACAATGACTAGAATCGAAAATGCGTTCAAAAACAAACCGATCTTCATGCCCTACTTCCCCTTGGGTTACCCTGACTTGGAAACATCCATTGATGTGATCGAAGCGCTTGCCAACAACGGCGCGGACTTGATCGAAGTAGGACTGTCCTTCTCTGATCCGCTGGCCGATGGACCTGTGATTCAGCAGGCTACGCAGGTTGCATTGGAAAAGGGAATTACGGTCAAGAAGTCACTCGCGGCAATTGCGGAGTTGCGCAAGCGTGGCGTGACCATTCCATTTATTTTGATGGGCTATTTCAATCCCATGCTGGCGTATGGATTGGAGAAATTTGTCCACGATGCGCGCGAAGCGGGCGCGGATGGATTTATCATCCCTGACCTTCCATTGGAAGAAGCGGAGGAGTTTCAAGCCTTGGTGGGGGATATGCCATTGATCCAAATGCTTGCACCCACTTCACCGAATGAACGGATGGAATCCATTGCACGGAATGCGAAGGGATTTATTTATCTTGTCTCGGTTACGGGTGTGACAGGTGCGCGTACCGCTATTTCAGACGACCTCGGCGATTTGATTCAACGTGTGCGGGAACATACGTCCGCGCCTGTGTGCGTGGGATTTGGTATCGGCACGACTGAGCAAGCCAAGCAGGTTGGTCAACTCGCGGATGGAGTCATTGTTGGGTCGGCGTGTGTGAAATTGATCGGGAGTAGTGAAAAGCCTGTAGAAATAGCGAAACAGTTTGCTAAAAGATTTTCAAAAGCTATAAAATAAAAACATTGTTGTATACTTTGAATTGGAGTGTATCTTTTAAAGGCAAGGAAGCATCCAACGCCTAACTGAAGCTAAGGGTGTAATAGTGGTTCGAGTCCGCTTGCACTCCAATTATTATTGAAGTTGGCGCACTGGCAGATGGCGTCATTGTCAGGTCAGTGTGTGTGAAGACAATTAGGAGTAGTGAAACGCCGGTTAAAGCGGCGAGGGATTTTGTGAAAGCATTAGCGCGATAATCTACCGGTATTATGAGTAATCTCAATCGTCTTCCTCTGCTCGAAGTTGCTTGTGACCCAACAACCATAGGATCATTCTTGGTCTGCACCGCTTTTCTTACCAATAATAATCGTTCGCCACTTACCGCCAAATCCTGAAAGACGCGCTTATAGGGATGGTATATTAGTGCGTAAAATTTCCATCTGTTTTGCCATAGCTTTTATAAAAGACTTCTCTTTGTTTTATTTTTCAGCAGTCATCAATCCTGCTGCTGATACAAAATCAAAGCAGGGGCGTACATGTTTGAACCCTCAAACATGAATGGGGAAATATAGACCTTGGTCCATATTTTTTATAGACCATAGCCCATTTCATGCCAATATACATTCTTATATTATAGACTTGTGTAGATGTATACGATTATCAAATAGACCCTTCTTCTGGCCGCCAATAATCCAAAATAAGGAGTGCTCACGTGTCTAATAATACAGATGACAATATCAAGTTTTCCCGTCGGGATTTTTTGAAGCTGGGTATTGCTGGCGCA
Source organism: Candidatus Villigracilis saccharophilus (assembly GCF_016711665.1). Taxonomy (NCBI): domain Bacteria; kingdom Bacillati; phylum Chloroflexota; class Anaerolineae; order Anaerolineales; family Candidatus Villigracilaceae; genus Candidatus Villigracilis; species Candidatus Villigracilis saccharophilus. The sequence goes on along the minus strand of NZ_JADJSO010000035.1, from coordinate 45,244 downwards.
GCGGCGACGACCCTGGCTGGCTCGAAATTGCTCAATGCGATTTCCACAGCCGGAGCAGGTGGTCCTTACACCGAGGTTTATCCGGTCAGCCCGTTGATCCTCTCTCCATTTGTAGATGAACTGCCAATTCCGAAAGCCCTGGCACCCGTGCCGAAGTCTGATGTCGATCTTTGGAGAAACCCACCTGGATCAGGCTTCGGCCAGCAAAACAGTTTTGGTAATGAAGCCCATCAGATCTGGCCGAGCAAGATCGGGTATCCCGATCCGCTGGTCTACAAGATTGATCTTCAGGTGAATACCCACAGCTTCACTACCTCCCAGGTATTGCCAATTGATGATAACGGCAGACCGGCAATTTCGTTCGATGCCTCAGGCAATCTCTATCCGGAAGGCACTGTCAGATCTCTGCCCGCCAGTACGATCTACGGTTTCAATGGTACGTTCCCAGGTTCGCGGATCAACGCCGAGTATGGCAAGCCTGTCCTCGTCCGCTTCGTTAACCGCTTGAATGAGAATCCTGAGAACCTGGATCGTCAGGATTTTGGCGCCCCGGATTGGTCATTCCTCACTCACTTGCACAATGCTCACACCGCACCGGAAAGCGATGGCAACCCGAACTACACCATGAGGAAGAATATCGGGCATGGCTATGAGCCTGAAACCTGGGTTGATAATCTATACCTCAATTGGCCTGCCGGCGGTGACGACCGCGAGAAGCAATCATTTCTTTGGTTCCATGATCATCGTATGGATCATACCGGGGATAATGTCTACAAGGGTTTGGTTGGTCTTTACCCGATCTATGATCCCAAGAACAACATGGATATGGGGGACGAGACGAAAGGTCTGCGTCTGCCCGGTGTACGAACAAATAACGTGGATGGATCCTTTGATGTTGCATACGATATCCCGCTTGCCATATATGATTGCAGGCTGGATGATGGCGTTACTTTACATAACGATATCCACGATTCCGAATACCCAACTGAAAACCCCATAAACCATCCGGAGTGGTGGGGAAAAACTTTCTACAAGCATTTTGTCAATCATGGATTTGTCGGAGATATTTTTACAATCAACGGGACTGCCAATCCGGTGCTTGAAGTCAAGCGCCGCAAGTATCGCATGCGTTTCCTATGTGCCTCGATTGCGCGAATTTATGAATTCAAGTTGATGGCTTCATCTGATGGACCCCAGTCAGCGGCCTCACTTGGCTATGGCGGCGATGAACTTCAGGGACAATACCGCATTTTGGATGGCGAACAATGTATGAAGTTCACCCAGATCGCGACTGATGGAGGCTTGATCCCGTTCCCGATCATCCGTGATTCTTTTGAGCTTTGGCCCGGGAAACGCCGCGAGTTTATCATTGACTTTACCCGTTACATGGACGGCACGCCCACCAAGAAGGGTGATGTGATCTATCTGACGAACGTGATGAAAATGACTGATGGGCGCAAGCCGGATGCTTCTACCCGCTCCTCGCTCGATCCAGAATACAAAATCCCGGTCCTGAAGATCGTGATCGGTGACGATGCGCCGGATAACAGTCTGATTCCCACCAAGTTGCGCGAACTGCCTGCGCTGCCTAAAGTGGATTGGAAGAGGATGATGGATAACCGCAAGATCTTCGAAACCCAGCGCGGTAGTTTTGGGGCAGAGTCGGAATGGCTGATCAACGGCATGCCTTTTGACCCAGCTGTCGTAGCGCGGAGTCTCAAGAATCCTGCCGGCAAGAAACCGCTCGCCCAACAAAAAGTGGGAAGTTATGATATCTGGGAATTCCGCAACGGCGGCGGAGGCTGGGTCCACCCGATGCATCTTCACTTGGAAGAGCACCGCGTTCTCATGCGTAACGGGAAGGCTGTTCCCCCGACCAGGCCGGGAATCCCGGACGATGTTTCCAAGGAAGATGTGATTGCTCTGGATCCCGGCGAGTCTGTGCTCATTGGAGTCCATTTCCGGGATTTCGTCGGCCCGTATGTGGCGCACTGTCACCAGCTTGCACACGAAGATCACGCCATGATGTTGGCCTGGGAGACCATCCCATAGATCAACATTAACAGTATGGGTTTGCCTTATCCAAAAAATAAGGCAGACCCAGATTAACCATTAACGATTTGCTGAAATGTATTTTTTATTGGACTGGGATGCCAGAATATGATACTTAATACTTTAACGAAGAAGTCTGTACTTGCTATTTTTATTGCCTGCGGCGGAGTTATATGGCTCAATGAATGGCATCAATATGGATATAGCTCGACGGAGCTTATTTTTCCATCTGTCTCAAGCTGGCTGCGTGATTCTATGATCGTTCTGATCCCGGTCCTGCTGGCAGTTTGGTTTGGCCTGAGGCTTGCCCAATGGATTATTGATCGAATCGATCACAAACTGTCTCCTTCAACACAAGCCATTTTAGCGGCGACTCTCCTGGGAGGTGCGACTTCCCTGGCCTTCCTGTTAATAGAAAACAATCAAATTATTTTGACGGGGATCAGTACTGAATTGGCATTCATTGTAAGCATTTGCCGTAATCTATATTCCGACGGCAACTTTTTGCTTAGCGCTTTGCTATGGGCTTTTCCTGGTTATTTAGCAACTCGATATCACATTCTATTGCAGGATGGATTTTACTTGGCGCTGGTTAACATGACGATTACAATTTTTCTAATGTTTATCCTGGAAGGAGTTGCAGGAGTCGGTAATTCCAGGAATCACAAAAAGCGCGTTTGAAAATGGTTGGGAGTTAGTGAAATGCCTGTTAAAATCGCGAAGCAGTTTTCGGCGGAGTTTCGAGGCGCATTGAAAAAGGAATCAAAAAAAATGATATTGGAAGTCGTTATTATGGATATAATTTCTGGGAAAGAAACGGAATTTGAATCCGCGTTTTGCGATGCGTCTGGCATTATCGCCGGTATGGCGGGATATGTGTCACATCAGTTGCAGCATTGTTTGGAAAAACAAAATCGGTATTTGTTACTTGTTCAATGGGAAACTCTGGAAGCGCATACGATTGGATTTCGTGGATCAAGCGAATATCAGGAATGGAAAAAGCGATTGCATCATTTCTATGATCCATTCCCAGTAGTGGAACATTACGAAATGAGATTTTCGAATCCAGTTTAGTTTTAGAATGCACTACATCCCAAATAAATGTTCAAGACCGCGCCAGACTTCATCGCGCCAGCAGGTATAGTTATGACCGCCGCTGAATTCGCGGTAGGTGACATCGTAGCCATTTTCAAGCAGAATGGGCTGCAGGCGGCGATTGTCTTCCAACAGCCAGTCAAAATGACCGATGTCCATCCAGATCTTGATCTCGCGTGATCGTTTGGCGCGGATCAGGTCCACAGCCGCGAAATCCCGCCCTTCAGATTCGAACACACCTGACTGGCTGATTACCTTCCCAAAAATTTCAGGCATTCGCAGTCCCGTGTACATGGACATTAATCCGCCAAAGGATGCGCCAAGCACGCCATATGCGCCGCGCTGTTCACGGACATCCACCAGATTTAATTTCCTGCGCGCCAGCGGCAGGATGATGTTGTCGAGCCACATGATGGTCGCGTCCGAGCAGGCGTATTCCACGCCACGATGATCGTCTCCGTTTTGCACGAATGCCATGGCGATCGGCTGAATGCGCTTTTCGTGAATGAGATTATCCACGATCACGTTGAGCATGGCGCGTTTGAGATAATCCGTGCCGTCGTAGACCACCAGCAAGGGAACGGGTCCGCTGACGGGCGGATGATAAAGATATACCTCACGTTCTCCGCCTTCCGCAAGCATCCACGTGTCAACAACGTGCTGGGTTACCCTGCCGCGTTTCACATTCTTCCTTCTGACAGCAAGTTCGGCAGGGGAAAGGTCGGGCATGTAAAAGAAATGGTTGTAATGCTCGATGCCGTTAAAAACCGTATTGCTGTTCAATGGATCTTCAACCCGTGTTTTTGTGCGCGGTTCATAAAAGGAATACTCAAGATATGCGGCGGCTGGAAGTTCGAGAGAGTATGCCCATAAACCCTTTTCGATGCGCTTCATTTTTTGCGGCGCATCATCCCAAAAGTGAATGTCGTCAATGACATGCGGGGCAGACTTGCCCTTCCATAAAATAGTTGCTTTGTTGCCTTCGATGATGGGGTTTAGTTGGTCCATGGTTATATCTCCGTTCGTTCAACGCCATTGAATTGCAGAATAAAATCTGCGCCGTAGACCTTGCTTGGGGTTTGGAAACCAGATTTAAAATCAGAGTTTAAGATGCGCCTCATAATCTCAACAGAAGTGAGCGCGGTCAGATAATACGCTTCGGGAGTTTTTAATTTTGCGCGGACAGTTTGTTTGCCATCCGTCACTTCTGCGATCAACATGCTGAGTCCGTTTTCATTTTGCTTGCGCGTCGGTCCTGGTGCGAGGAATTTTCCGATCAGCCATTTTATAAAATTCCTGGCGGTGCGCGTGTAAAGTAAAAAACCAAAATAACGCGTCATGCCCATCATATTGACCATCTCTTTTGGAAAGCCCATATACACGGTCACGTTGGGAATGCCCGTGCTGTGATAGGCCGTGCTGATATCGCCCCAGCCCATCGAGACCAGCCGCGAAGGGCCGCGCCCGAAGTCCACATCTTTTGTACCCCACACATTCGGCACGCTGATGATCTTTCCGTCGCGGCGGATGCGCCCTTCTCTTTGCATGTTTTCAATTCCAGAACGCGCCGTGCCGCGTGAGACTCCACTGCCGACGCTTTTTATATAAAGTTCAAGATGGGTTGCGCTCGGAAGTTTGCCCGCGGTATGCGCGATCAAACAATCCGAAGGCACCACATCAAACCCGCCGCCGGGCAATAACATGATGCCCGCGCGTTGTGCTTCTTCATCCATCAGCGCCAATGCTTCAAAGCCTTCGATCTCGCCGCTGATGTCCACATAATGCCGCTTGGTGCGGATGCACGCTTCCGCCATCTGCCGAAATGTCAACACGAACGGACCTGCGCAATGCAGAACTGCATCCACCTCCATCAACGCAGAATCAAGCGCAGCAGAATTTTCAATGGAAAAGGCGCGATATTCCAAGCCAAACTTTTCGGCTTGCGCGCGCAATTGCTTTTCGTCACGCCCCGCGAGCAATGGCTTCAATCCCGCCTTCACCGCCTGCTCAACGATCAACTGTCCCGTATAACCGTACGAACCATACACCATAAAGTTTTTCATGAGCGCTCCGTCCAGACAGGGTTTGCATATTTTTCTATGATCAATTCATTCGCTCTTTCAGATTCGGATCGGGATAATTCTCCACGCTGAAAGCGGATTCCCAACTGGGCTTCAAATCCTTTAACGAAAGCCTGGGCTGCTGTTTCCCAATCAGTTTCCACGCCGATAACGGATTTGACCGTCGTGGCGCGCGCCAGTAATCTTTGCGCCGCATGCTCCCGCGCGGCTTCATCCTTGAACACCAAAGCCTGACAAATGCGAGTCAAGTCTCCCGTCAGCGGAAGCGACCCATGCTGTAACACGCCTTCCTTCTTGCGCGCCTGCGCCGAGCCGATCAACTTTTTTCCTTCCACCGTGATCTCATACGTGGACGGAACTTCAAAGCAAACAGGGTTAAGGTTTAAGGTTGCAGGTTCCCCCGCAGGAGAGTGTTCCTTCAATTCCACTGGCAATCCCAATTCACGAACTGCAAACATCAAAGCCTGTGCTAAACGATTATAGGATTCCAAAATACTGCCTGAAAGAATTGGTTCTGACGCGCTGCCTGTCACCGAATAAGTTAATTCATCTGTGTGCAGAATTGCTCGTCCCCCCGTCAGCCTGCGGACAACTTCCCAGCCGTGCGCCTTGACCTGTTCCATATCCACATCCGCAAAAGATTGCGCATGACCCAATGACAGGCATGGCGGATTCCACGAGTACAACCGCAATGTAGGCAATGCCTCGCCGCGATGAATATGCTCAAGAATGGATTCGTCCACAGCCATATTCCATGCGCCAGTGGATGGGGGAGTGTAAAGGAGTCGCCAGTTCATTTGGGTTTAAAGGTTGAAAAGTTGGAAGGTTAGAAAGTTAACTTGTAAACATTCAAACTTGTAAACTTTCAAAATCCTTCAATGCTTGATCTTCAAGTTCAGATGAAACTGCTTCCAGTGGCGGCTTGACCGACCAGCGCGGCATGTCGTGCAGTCTGTGAAGTAATGCCTTCAAGATCGGTGGGAAGGGCATATATTTTTCAAGGATGTGTCTTTGCTGTGCCACACGCGCCTGGGCCTCAGTTGGGTCTTTGCCTTCCTGGTACAGATCCCAGATCTCACGCAAGCCTTCTGAGATCAAATTTGCCGGGGCGGTGATGGCTCCCTGAGCGTGATTTTTCAGCGCATGATGGAAATAGGAATCAGTTCCATTTAAAACGAGTAAATCTTTTCCAAAGCGTTGACCTAATGCCGTTGCAAAAGATTCATCATGCGATGAGTCTTTGATACCCGCAAATTGAGTGGGAAAGGCATCTTTTAACCGCGCGAGCAGATCCAATGAAAAGCCAATGCCTGTTGCGCTGGGAATGTGATAGCCGAGCAAATGTCCTTTTGTGGGCACAGCCTTCTTAATCAGTTCGCTGAACCAGGTGAACAAACCTTCATCCGTTGCCTTGCGAAAATAATATGGAGGCAATACAACCACGCCGTTGTAGCCAAGGTCAAAGGCTAGTTTGGTTAGGTCAATGCTTTCACTTAAACTCGGCGTGCCAGTCCCAGCCAGTAATTTAAATCCTGGCAGCTGCTGGCGGTACACCCGTACCGAGCGCATGAATGTCTCGCGTTCCTTGGGGGAGAAGGATGGTCCCTCGCCAGTGGTGCCGAAGAGCAGCGCGCCGTGACATCCTCTTGAGGCGAGAAATCGTAGTAGAACAGGAACAGCTTCCAGGTCAAGCGTTGAATCGAGTTTGAGCGGAGTCACTGCCGCGGCGTAAACTCCAGCGAGTGGGTGCAAATCGGTCATAATGGTTACTCTTTTTCCTCGATAAATTGACGCGCTGCTTCTTCTGGAGGTTGAAGCGCCTGACCCTTTTCTTGAGTTAAATAATGCTGGTGATCAAGCGTCCATAAATACAGGTCGGCTTCAGTTTTGTCTTTAAAATCCTTTAAAATTTTACTGTTGCGAATGATATCAACGATGGGAAGATAAACAGTATCGTACCAATGCGCCACAGCTTCCTCTTCGGAAATATCGCGCTTGAGATCGAGCCCCATGAAGTAACGGTGCACGGCAATATGTTCCAACATGCGCTCGAAGCCGTCGGGGATGGTGATCTTGATGTTGGCGTCCGGGCGGATATGATCGAGGGCGGTGCGTTCGAGGAAATGAACCTTGGCGCCGAGAATTTCCAGGTCTTCTGTCTTGATGTTGGCTGTGATGTTCACGCGCGTCGCACATTCGCGGACCTCTGCTTCGATATATTCCTGCCCCTGTTCGCGTGCCACAGAGACGCGGTGATGGCCATCCACGACAAAATATACATCGCCTACTTTATAGAGAACCACGGGTGGAAGATGAATATCCTCATAGAAGGCGCGATCAACTTTTTGCCAGCGGCTGGCAAGCTGATCTTCCTTGGGAAGGAAGGCGCGGTCAAATTCATGATAGCGGTTCAGGCTCCCCGCGATCTGTTCCACACGGATGGTTTTTACTCCGCGATAGATCGGGCCGCCGATGTGCAGTTTTTCTTTGACATTGTCATAGGAAAGTAAATTTGTCGGTTTGCCTGAAAAAGATGAGATGATCTGATTGATAAAGGATTTGAAGCGCGCTTTGCTGAAATCTGCGCGTACACGGGAGTGAAGTTCGTCGGTCATGGGTTTGTTATCTCGCTTTATTTTTCTTGCTAAAAATTTGAATTGATGGTTTTGTATGGATATACGTTGATGATCTTTGTGATGCCGATGGTTGTTTCGGCATTCACAATATTTTTTTTAAAGAAATGAGTATGTCCGTGGAAATGATAACGCGGTCTTGCAATGTGTAATAGCCAGTTCAATGCTTTTAAGCCGTGGTGAGCGGGATCTGTGTCGTCATGGATCCCAAATGGAGGGGAATGGCTGATGAGGATATCCAATGCGCGGCCGTACCGCATGATGTTAAGGAATAGCTTTGGAAGCATTGAATATGCGCGCAAGTAGGCTTCTGTTTGAGTATACTGATTGATCCCGTCCGGGCGGTAGCGGACGCATCCGCCAAAACCGCCGATCAGAAATTTATTGTGCCGGACAGTTTTCAGGTCCAGATTGGAACCGCCTTGAGCGCGTGACGCCGCAGTTTGCGGTTCGAATTTCGGGTCATGATTTCCGGGAACATAATACAAGGGTTTGTTCAACATGGTAACCAAATATTCTAGGTATTCATAAGGCAGATCACCGCAGCCGATGATAAGTTCGACATCCTTAAAATGGCCACTGGAAACCAGCCCATAGATACGGTCAACAACCTGATCACTTACTGCGAGGATTTTCACAATGCGTTCATTTTGCCGTATAACCAGTTTCCCCGCAAGTCCCTGTCTGACAAGATTGTTATCAGTCTGCTATTTGCAATTCCCCCTACTGCACACTATAATTCATTAATTCAGCTCGCGTGGAGTTTTTGAGGGTTCCTGAAATTCAAATTATTTTTTTTCGGAAAATCTTCGATATAGCGCGCAGTGTCACTCATTAGTTCAAAGTGGTTGTGATCAGGAGTCTGCTCTGGAAACAAGAAAAATTACATCGCCCATGGGCACGGAATCAGGGAGTGGCAAAACTTCACGCCAACAGCTTCAATCTGGCCTTACGCTTGTTGAACGGTACACCATTCAGGATGTGATCGGGGTGGGGGGGATGGGGTCAGTCTATCGCGCCCGCGACTTGCATTTCCCGAATGTGGTTAAGCTGGTAGCGGTGAAGGAGATGATTAACCTTGCCCCCGACCCGCTCATACGGCAGACGATCGTTCAAAACTTTGAGCGTGAAGCGAATATGCTTGCCACGCTAAACCATCCCGCCATTCCGCGAATTTACGATTATTTTTCCCATAACGATCATTCCTATCTGGTTTTGGAATTTGTGCACGGCAAAGATCTGGAAACCGTGATCAATGACGCGAATGGATTCCTGCCCGAAGATCAGGTCATCAGCTGGGCGATCCAGCTTTGCGATGTGTTGGAGTATTTACACGGGCATAAACCAGACCCGATCATTTTCCGCGATATGAAGCCGTCCAATGTGATGATCAATCATAATGGGGACGTGGTGTTGGTTGATTTTGGCATCGCGAAGACCTTCCAGTCAGGCTCAAAGGGAACGATGATCGGTACCGAAGGCTATTCGCCGCCCGAGCAGTATCGCGGAGAAGCAACCCCGATCGCCGATATTTATTCCCTTGGCGCGACATTGCATCACGCCATCACCCGCCGCGACCCGCGCCTTGAACCGCCCTTTTCTTTTGCCGAACGTCCGCTACGCCGAATTAATTCAAATGTTTCAAACGAATTTGAGGCAGTTGTTAATACTGCTTTACAATATAACCCTGCAGATCGCTTCTCCAGCGCGGCGGCGATGAAGGAAGCTTTGATGAATGTGGCGCGAAAAACTGGCGCGCTTTCAAAGATCACTGCTGCCTTGCCGGTTTCCAGTGGTGGCATTAAGCCGCTCTGGTCTTTTAAATGTGAAGATGAGATCCGCGGTACCCCGGTCTTACATCAAGGCATGATCTTCATCGGGTGTTATGATAATAATCTGTACGCATTGAATGCGGCTGATGGACAATTCCAATGGAAGTATGCCGCTGAGGGTGGGATTGTCTCCCGTCCGATTGTTTATGATAGCAATGTGTTTTTTGGCTCGGAAGATAAACGCTTGCATGTGGTCAGCACACGGACTGGTAAATTGGTGTGGACATATTATACAGATGGAAAGATATACTCTTCCCCGCGTATCGCAGATGGGCACCTTTTCCTTGGTTCAGATGACCAAAACTTGCATGCGGTGAATGTCAGCAGCGGCCGCGCGATCTGGAAATTTGCCACTGACGCGCCGATCCACTCCTCACCGCTGGTTGCGAATGAGATGGTTTACTTTGGCACTGAAGCCGGTTCCCTTTACGCTCTCGATTTCCGCGGCGAATTGAGATGGCGCTTTCAAGCCAAACGTTCAGTTACATCTTCACCGATCAGCAAGGGACAATATATTTATGTCGCGTCGGTTGATAGTACTTTGTACTCGTTGGATGCAAAGAACGGCTGGGCGATCTGGAAATTCCGTCTTGGGAAGGGTTCTGTTTCCTCTCCCGCGCTCGCAGATGACTTTATTTTTGTCGGCGCGGCGGATGGATTTATTTATTGTGTGGATGCGCGTACAGCCAAGGAAGTTTGGCGGTTCCGCACTGAAAATCAAGTAAGCAGTTCTCCAACTGTTTACAAAGATTCTGTGTATTGCGGCTCTGTGGATGGCAGCCTGTATTGCCTCGAATATCGCACAGGTCGTTTGCGTTGGAAGTTCGAAGCCAAATCTGCGATTACCGGCTCGCCTGTGGTATTCGATGACATTGTTTATTTTGGTTCGACAGACCATCATGTGTATGCACTATTTGCTTAAAAGGAGTCGTTGTGACAGATATTTTTCGAAAATTATTTGGTAAAAAAGAGAATCCAGAAAAGCAGATTCAAATCGACATGGCCACGACTGCTCCGCTCAGTGATCAGCAGATCAGTTCGATCATTGCTGTTCAAAACCTCAAAAATGAAACAAAACAACTAACCGCGAGTGTGGGTCAATCTGTGGGAAAACAACGCGATCATAATGAGGATAGCGTGCTTGCGCTTACATCTATAATCTCTGGCAGCACCGAAAGTATTCCCTTTGGCTTGTATATTGTCGCAGATGGCATGGGCGGGCATCAGTTCGGCGAAGTGGCGAGCAACGCCGCCGTTCGTATCATGGGCGGCAACATCACAAAAAAATTCCACTCCTATCTTTATAATTTACCCTCAGTCAGCCTGCAGGAATCTCTCCAGGAGGTCATGGAAACATCGATCGCCGAAGCGCATCAGTATGTCCAGCGTGAAGCGCCCGGCAGCGGTACCACTGTCACCGCCGCGCTGGTGTTGGGACAGCAGGTGACCATTGCCCATGTGGGAGATAGCCGTGCTTATTCAATTTACCCTGACGGCAGGATCGATGCGATCACGCGCGACCATTCGCTGGTCAAGCGGCTGGAGGAACTCGGGCATCTCAGTAAGGATGAAGTCGAAAATTTCCCCCATCGCAATGTCCTGATCCGGGCCTTGGGACAGGGTGATACCTTGGAAGCCGATATCTTTACCATCCCATTCCCGCAGACGGGCTACCTTATGATCTGCAGTGACGGGTTGTGGGGTGTTATCAGTGAGAAGGAGATCCTTCGCTGCATCACCGAAGCGCCGAACCTAAACCGCGCCTGCCAGAATTTGGTGGAAGCCGCCAATGAGGCCGGTGGCCCGGACAATATTACGGTTATCCTTGCGCAAATGATTGGATAGAATGCTTTTTAATAAACTGGATTATTACGCCGTTTTGGGAGTTTTTCGAGATGCCTCACAGGAGGAGATTAAGCGCGCCTATTTCGAATCTGCTCAACGGTTGCACCCGGATAAAAATGTTGCGGCTGGCGAGACGGAATTATTCCTTGAGATACAGAAAGCCTATGAAGTTCTTTCAAACCCAAAACGGCGCGTCTTGTATGATGCGACCCTGCCTCCTGAGATCGAAGCCAATTCAGTCCTAAAACATGAGATCATTTTCAGCCGTCCTAATTTGGTTAAATTATCCGAACAGCAGCTGGTCTACGTGCTTCTTGATATTGGCGCACGCACCGAAAAAGAAAGCCTCCCGACCCCGCCGTTAAACCTATGTCTTGTACTTGATCGTTCCACTTCCATGCAGGGCGATAAAATGGATATGGTCAAAGCCACTGCGATCCAATTGCTTCGCAGTTTACGCCCTGAAGACGTATTAAGCGTCATTGCCTTTAGCGATTATGCCGAGGTGATCGTTCCCGCCTCCCTGAATATTGATAACAAGAAACAGGAAAACCGTATCCAAATGATACAGGCTTCCGGGGCGACTGAAATTTTCAACGGGTTGCAGGCGGGTTTAAAGGAAATTCGCCGCACGCTTGATCCGTCGCGGGTCAATCACATCATTCTACTGACCGATGGACAAACTTACGGTGATGAACAAGCTTGTCTGAAACTTGCCGAAGAAGCTGCCTCCATGAATATCGGTATCACTGGCATGGGCATTGGTAATGATTGGAACGATATTTTCCTGGATGCCCTGGCGGGCAAAACAGGCGGTTCCTCGGCATATATTTCAAAGCCCAAAGATATTCAACGATTGCTTGTTGATAAATTTAATACCCTGATCAGCACCTTTGCGGATGATGTTCTGCTTGAGTTTAAAACATCTGAGCATGTGCAACTTAATTACGTATTTCGTCTTCAGCCTGAAGGCGGTTGTGTCGTACTTGAATCCCCCATGCACCTTGGCCCGATTCTTCGTGATACACCCCTGCAGGTCTTGTTTGAGTTCCTTGTCAATTCACCCGCGTTAACTGAAGATGTGGTCGCCCTGTTGAATGGTTCGTTAAAAGCGTCCATTACCGTGCACCCCACTCCTGTTCCGCCCATTCGTTTTAACCTTAGTCGCGAAGTGCAAGTGAATCCGTCCCTTGAGCCGCCGCCAACGAGAATGTTGAGCGCGCTTTCGCGTTTGACACTTTATCGATTGCAGGAACGCGCCAGAGCCTCTGCAGATCAGGGCCAGTATGATGCGGCATCGCGTCACCTGCAGAACCTGGCAACCCATTTGCTTGCGCAAGGTGAGAATTCCCTTGCAAAGACCGCTTTATTGGAAGCCGATAATCTTGAAAGAATGCATGCCTGGACCGCCAATGGATCCAAGGATATAAAATATAATACCCGTGCACTACTTATAGCAGATAAAAAGGAGAAGCCAAGATGATCATTTGTTCAAATTGTAAACATAGCAATCTGGATGGCGCCATGTTTTGCGCAGAGTGCGGCGCACAACTGGTAGGCAGGGAAGACCTTACTACTCAAAACATCACAACAAAGCAGTTTGAAGAGGCAAACAAGGAAAGACCCTCCACGAGTGATGTGTATCAGCCTTTCGATGGCAGCGATGCGTGGGGCAGCCTGCATTTACTCGATACAGGCCAGGTACTGCCGCTTTCAGTAAGGAATGAATTTACCATGGGACGTATCAGCGAAGGCCAGCCCATCATGCCTGATATTGACCTGTCGCCTTATCAGGCTTACGCGGCGGGTGTATCGCGTTTGCATGGGGTCATTAAACGCGATGGAAACAAGATCATTTTTATGGATCTCGGTTCAGCCAACGGAACATATATCAACGGCAAGCGTCTCACTCCCAATGTGGAACAAACACTTAACCATGGTGATATTGTTGCGCTCGGAAAATTGAAAATGCAGATCCTGGTAAGAAACTCGTAGAAAGAGTATCGATCATGGCGTATACAGTCATTTTACATATTGTGGGCGAAACCTCGGTTGCCGGGGAAGTGGAAGAACTTCCAAAACCCACGGATAGCAGTATCCTGGTTTTTAACCCTCGTCAGCGCGATGGCAAGGATCTTCACTATTTGGATCAAAATGTCACCAAGGTAATTTGGCCGTTAGCCAAGATCAACTTTATTGAGATCCTTGAAAGTGCCGAGGAAGAAAAGATCATTGGTTTTGTGAGGGAATAGTATGTCTGATTCATTGGATCGCCGCCGCATACTCGTTGTGGATGATGAAGAGCGCATGGTGCGTTTCATCCGTATGAACCTTGAGCATGATGGCTTTCAAGTGAGCGAAGCTTTTAACGGTAAGCAAGCCATTCAAAGATTGCGCGATGTAACCCCCGATCTTATTCTGCTCGATATCATGATGCCTGACCTTGACGGTTTTGAAGTCTTGGAAGCCCTGCGAGAGTTTACGAATGTGCCAGTCATCATGTTGACGGCCAAAGGCGAAGAAGATGATCGCGTACGCGGTCTCGAGCGCGGCGCGGATGATTACGTTACCAAACCGTTCAGCCCGCGTGAATTGGTCAGCCGCGTCAAGGCTGTCCTGCGTCGCACTGAAGGTACGACAGGCTCCATGCACGGTCTGCTGGAAATTGACAAACGTCTCAAAATTGATTTTGATCGCCGCGAGATTTGGCTCGAAGGCAAGCTAGTGAAACTTCGTCCCACCGAATACCGCCTGCTATTTCACCTGGTCCAGAACGCGGGTTGGGTCGTTTCCCACGATCAGCTGCTTCAAAAAGTTTGGGGATATGAATATCGCGATGAACCTCATTATGTCCGTCTTTATATTAACTATCTTCGCCAAAAATTAGAAAAGGATCCTGCCGATCCAAAGTATATTCTGACCGAGCGCGGCGTTGGGTATCGTTTTGTCGATTTTAAACGCGCAAAGGAATGATCCATGCGAAAACCCGACAACAAACTTGTGGCTGTTGGCAAGATGGTGCTTATTTGCGTTATTTGTTTTGGCACAATTTACGGAATTGTTTCATTGATCACATATTTGGGCTCATAAATTATTTTGGTTATAAAAGGAGTCGAGCCAGTCTGGTTCGACTCCTTTTTGATTTATCACTGGAGAATTAACATATGGCTGAATCTATTTCGACCCTGCGCGTCAATTCTGACCGAATGCTTGATATGTTTAATAAATTAGCCTTGATCGGCGCGACAGGTGATGGCGGCGTGAACCGCGTCACATTCAGCGGGGCGCATCTTGCCGCGCGTAAATGGTTTCGTGAACAGATCGAACGCTCAGGCTTGGATTTCAGTATGGACGGCGCCGGGAATTATTCTGCCACATTAACGTGCGATTGTTCAAACGCGCAAACGCTCCTTTTGGGGTCACATCTTGACTCTGTTCCGAATGGCGGACGCTTTGATGGCGCGCTTGGCGTAATAGCGGCTCTCGAAGTGTTGCGAACTGTCAAAGAAAACGGGATCATGCTCAAGGTCAATTTGGAAGCGATCGATTTCACGGATGAAGAAGGCACGTTGGTCGGTCTGCTTGGAAGCGCGGCATTGGCTGGTCATCTTCATCTGGATGATCTGAAAAATCCGCGCGGTGGGCGTGAAAATTTGGAGATAGGGATGGCTCGCGCCGGGTTAACCGATGAAAGTATGTTGTCTGCGGCTCGCCCAAAGGAATCATTGGCGGGCTATTTGGAATTACACATTGAACAGGGCAAACGGCTTGAGCGAAATGGGATCAATGTTGGCATTGTTTCCGCCATCGTTGGGATTCGTTCCTATCGGCTGAGTTTTATCGGACGTGCTGATCATGCGGGCTCCACTTTGATGACCGACCGTGCGGACGCCTCGTTAGGCGCGAGTGCTTTCACGCTCGCGGCGCGCGAGATCGTGATGAAGGATTTTCCGAATTGCGTTGTCAATGTAGGCAAAATGGAATTTACGCCGGGTGCGTTCAATATTGTCCCCGCGCTGGTAAATGTAGCGCTTGAGTTTCGCGCGCCAAGTGATGAGGAATTTGATCAGGTTGGTTCTGCTTTATTGGTATGTGCTGAAATGGAAGCTCATCGGTTTGGCTTGGCATTGAAGAAGGAATTTTTAGGTTCACATTCACCCAGCTTGGCCAGCGAAAAAATTAAGACCGCCTTTGTTGATGCTTGTAATAGCCTGGGCTTGACGCATACTTCACTAATCTCTGGTGCCGGTCACGATGGGCAATCCCTTGTGGACATGTGCCCGATCGGTATGATATTTGTCCCATCGGTGGACGGCGCCAGCCATGCTCCACGAGAATTCACTAAATGGGAAGATTGTGTCAACGGTGCGAATGTTTTACTTCAAGCGGTTATAAAGTTAGGCACGGAGTAAAATAGAAAAGATGACCCCGATCTTACAGGTGAACTATGAAAAATTTTGACCCAAAATATAATGATATTCCAAAGACCGAGATCCATTGCCACCTTGAAGGCTCGATCCGTACGCAGACCATTATCGATATTGCGCGTCAGTACAATTTGATTTTGCCTTCGTATGAAGCCCGCGAGTTGGATCGTCATGTAAAGGTCTATGACCAGCTTCGAGATCTGCAGGCGGTATTGGATGCATTTGCTATTTTTCAGAACAGCATCACATCCCCTGCAGTGTTCGAACGTATTGCGTGGGAGTTATTTGAAGACTGTTCCAGGCAAAATATCAAATTGTTCGAGGTCCGCTTTTCGCCGGATTGGGCGTTTCATGGTCATGGCGTAGATTGGGATTCCTGCCTGGAGGGCTTGCTCACAGCCAAAGAAAGGGCAGAATACCAGTTCGATATGGTGATCGGGATCATTGCCATCACTTCACGCGGCATGGGTGCTGAGTCGTGTATTAAAACTGTGGATTGGGCGATTCGTCATAAACAGCACATTCTAGCTGTTGATCTGGCAGATGGAGAAATGTTGTACCCCATGAATAATTTTGTCAAGCCGATCTTGAAGGCAAAGGACGCTGGTTTGAAGGTGACGATTCACACAGGTGAAGATACACCCGCCTCAGCGGTTAGGGACACAATCCTTGCCTTTCAGCCTGACCGCATCGGGCACGGCATCCATAGTATTGAAGATATGAATGTTATCGAATTGATCAAGGAACGTAATATTACGCTTGAGGTTAATCCGTGGAGTAATTATTTGACCAATTCCGTCCCGATCATTGAAGAACATCCACTGAAAAAGCTGTTCGACCTTGGTGTGCGCGTGACGATAAACTCTGACGATCCTGAGGTGTTGGAGACGAATGTGAATAACGAGTACCGCATTGCGCATGAGGTCCTTGGAATGAGCATGGACGATATTGCTGTTTGCAATCGCTATGCATTTGAGTCTTCTTTCATAGAAGATGCCGCCAAACAAAGAATCTGGGATAAGTATTTTGTGACTGGATCCTAGATTTTGAAGGGGAGCAGGTGCGGTTCGGTGCTCATGAAAAGATTAAAATTCAACGACTCAAAATTGACCGAATCAGATTCTTTACGGTATAATATCCCGCCAGTCTAACCCCTGCAAGCCAGTTCCCCATGTGGGATTTGCGCAATCATCTTTACATAATAAGGAAGTGTTTCGAATGGTTAAAAGAACATACCAACCCAAGATCCGTCGCCGCGTTCGTGTACACGGCTTTAGACAGCGCATGTCCACTGCCGATGGCCGCAACGTGCTTAAGCGCCGCCGCTTGCGTGGCCGCTATAAACTCACAGTTAGGTCCAACGAGCACGTCAAGAAAGTTCGATGGTAGGTCTCTGCGTGCTTTAGTGCGCAACGATTCACAATGAGGCGCGGGTGCAGAGAAAGTTTCGACTGTCCCGATCCGAAGATTTCAAGCGGGTGCGGCTAATTGGCAAGTCCTATGCCCATCCGCTTGTTGTGTTAGTAGCACGAGCCAGTGAAACCTCCACTCAAATTCGAGTGGGGATTGCCGCGGGCAAAAGAACGGGAACGGCAGTCCGTCGTAACCGTGCCAAACGTCTCTTGCGTGAAGCCATGCGGCCGATGTTGTCTTCCCTCGCTTCTGGGTGGGACCTGGTACTGATAGCCCGTCCCGCGCTTGTGACCGCCACTTTGACTGATACCCGCCTTGCAGTAAAAGCTCTCCTCCAACGCGCAAAGATCCTCTCCGCGGATGAATCCTGAAGAAGAAATCCATTCACATGAATATTCGAGTGAACCACTTCTGCGTGACATGCCGCGCAAACTGGTTAATTTTCCGCGCATCGCTCTGCTTGCTTTGATCCGTTTGTATCAAATGCTGATCTCGCCAGCCTTGCCTGCAAATACCTGTCGTTTTTATCCATCCTGCTCTCATTATGGCTACCAAGCTGTTTATAAATATGGCGCGCTAAAAGGTTCACTCATGGCAGCCTGGCGCGTCTTGCGTTGTAATCCGTTCAATCCCGGCGGATACGACCCGGTTCCCTAGCGATATTCCTGTAACAGCAAATTTGTTGTTACGTTCAGATAGGAGAAGGTACCAACTTGAAAACAAAAAAAATGATCTTGATCTCACTTCTCGTGCTTGGCGCTATGTTCTTAAGTGCCTGTTCGGGCGGTACAGTTGTTAATAACTGGTACGGACTTGCAGCAGATGCAGAACGTGCCTACGTATCCGCTGGTTCATTCATTTACGCAGTTGATTTGCAGAATGGCAGTGAAATCTGGCGTTACCCTGAAAAGGCAGACAGCAAAGTTTTGTTTTTTGCCAATCCTGTCTTGACGACGGATGGACAATTGTTGATCGGGAGCGCAGGCGCCAAAGATCACAAATTCATCAGTCTTGATCCTGCAACGGGGAAGGAAAAATGGGCCAAGGTTTTCACAGGGGCTAAAGGCGCCTGGGTTGCCGCTCCGCTTGTTATGAATGATATGATCTATGCTCCGAATACGGACGGCTTCCTATATGTCCTTGACTTAAGTGGAAATCAAAGCGCCGACCCAATTGAAATTGGCGGCGCGCTCTGGTCTGCACCGGTCAGTGACGGGACGCTGATCTATCTTTCATCCCTCGATCATTTTCTTCATATTATCGACCCTGTAAAAGGTGTTGTCGTGAGTGAGATCGATCTGGGCGGTGCCATTCCCAGCAGCCCGGCAGTGAACAATATTGGGGCATATGTTGGTTCTTTTGCTTCCAGCATTGAATTCATTCAATCCAATGGGGATCATAGTGTTCTTACACAAACAGAGAATCGAGTTTGGGGTTCCCCAATTTTGGATGGGGAAACGCTTTACTATGCAGATCTAAACGGCAAAGTTTATTCATTTGATCTTGCCAGCGGAACAGAGAACTGGTCTGTTCAACCGGATGGGCCCGTTGCGGCGGGTTTATTGATTGCGGGCGGGCAGATTTATGTTGCGAGCGAAGCGGACCCGACCTCTGAGTTAGGGACACTCGTCGCGTTGGATCTTGATGGCAAGACCGTCTGGAGCAAGGAGGTCGGTGGCAAGTTGTATACCACCCCAGTTGTTTCCGGTGATTTGATCCTTGTTGCGCCTCACCAGGCCGAGGTCACTCTTGCCGCGTACGATGCCGACGGCAAACAAGCCTGGACGTTCACGCCAGCCAAATAAGGAGACTGTCCCATGTGGGAACAATTAATCATTCAACCCATGACCAATTTGTTGCTATTTATCTATGACCTGCTTGGTCATGGTCCGCACACATTCGGTCTTGCGATCATCTTGTTCACGATTGTCGTTCGTTTGATCACCTGGCCTTTGAACTCTTCGCAGGTCAAGGGTGCGCAAGCCATGCAGGAATTACAGAACGATAAGGAATGGCAGGAGATCCAAAAGAAATACGCCAAAGATAAGGAAAAGATCGCCCAGGAGCAAATGCGCATTTATAAGGAGCGCGGCATTAATCCCTTTGCGTCCTGCCTGCCGACCCTGATCCAATTCCCGATCATCATTGGTTTGTATCAAAGCATCATCCGCGCGTTATCTGTCATGCCATTGGATATGCTTAAACTTGCCCGCACCATTTATCCATTTCAGAATGTGGAAGGGATCATTCCGCTTAACAGCAAATTCCTTTGGATGAACCTCGGCAGCCCCGAATCTGTTCAAATATTAGGTTATGCGATCCCCACATTGGCTGTGGTTGTGGCGCTCACCACTTATGTTCAATCCAAATTGACTATGCCGGCCACCAGCAACCCGAATGATCAAGGTGCGCAGATGTCTGGCATGATGAGCATCTACATGCCGCTCATGCTTGGCTGGTTCGCATTGAACTTTGCCTCGGGCATCGCGATCTACTTTATTACCAGTAACTTGCTCGGTATTATTCAATACGCTGCAACCGGACGCGCCAATTGGCGCAACCTGCTGCCCGGCGGCGATAAGAAAACAACTTCCGTTAAGAAAAAATAGGGAGGTACCATGAGTGACCGAACCACGCTTGAGATCATTGCACCAACCGTTGAAGAAGCCCTCTCTCAAGGGCTATCCCAATTGGGGCTCACCGCAGATGCTGTTTCTGTTGAGGTATTGGATTCAGGCAGCAAGGGATTATTCGGGCTTGGCGGACGCCAAGTGCGGGTGCGCCTGACTGTAAACCCGTTACCTGGGGAATATGTGTCTGAAGCTCCTTCCAAACCGAAAGCAGCGGAAAAAGCTGCCGTGTCTTCTCGTGAGCCCAAGCCTGCTTCCGCTAAAAAAACGGAATCAGCGCCAAAAGTAAAGGTGCGCGAGCCCAAACCTGCGCGTCCTGCAGCCGCCAAGAAACCTGAACAGGAAGAAGCAGTTCCTGTCCCAGTCAGAAAAGTGGAACGCCACGAACCGGACCCGGTCTTGGATGCTACGGAAGAGATCGTTTCCAAGTTGATCCATCACCTCGGTATGAAGGCTCAGGTTTCTGCGAATTTTGATGAGAAGAGCACTGACGACCGCCGTACTATTCATGTGGATGTGCGCGGAGACAACCTGAGCGCGCTTATTGGTCGTCAGGCCGAAACGCTGAATGCATTCCAATATGTCGCCTCGTTGATCGTTGGCAAGCAGACCCAGCAGTGGGTGCAATTGGTTGTGGATGTGGAAGGCTATCGAGAACGCCGTGAAAAACAGGTCCGTCAGGTTGCTCTTCGCATGGTGGAACAGGTGCTCAAGACCGGACGCAAAGCCACGCTTGAGCCAATGACCGCCAACGAACGTCGTGTCATCCACATTGAATTGCGCGGACACCCCGGTGTGACCACTGAAAGTACAGGCGAAGAACCCCATCGCAAAGTGGTTATTTTGCCGAAAGAATAGAATTAAATACTTGAAAGACCGTCCTAAGGCGGTCTTTTTTATTTAAGATGAATTCCGCTACGGTATAATTCAAGCCATGTCCGAACTTGCCCCGCTTCAGCCGGTGGATTACCTTGTAATTGGTCATGTGGCTGAAGATATCACGCCGAATGGCGTACAGCTTGGCGGGACAGTTTCATATTCCGCGTTGACTGCGCGGGCGTTGGGAATGCGTGTGGGAATTGTGACATCTTCGGCAAAAGACGCACCCTTGCGGGCTCTGGATGGAATTCAAATCTTTAATATCCCTGCGGAGCACAGCACCACTTTTGAAAATGTGAGGACAGAGACAGGACGCAGGCAGACTTTGCACCATCAAGCTGCGTTACTTTCTTTCAACCATATTCCGCAACACTGGCGCAATTCACCGATCGTGCACCTTGCACCGATTGCGCAGGAATTAGAAGCATCAATTTCAGAAAAATTCCCATCATCCTTATTGGGAATTACTCCGCAAGGATGGATGCGAAAGTGGAATGAAAATGGTCAAGTGGCGGCTTGTGCCTGGGAAAACAATGAACAGATACTCGGTCAGGCGGGAGCCGTGGTAATGAGTGTGGAAGATGTCAATCGTGATCTGGAACTTGTCGAAGAGATGGCACATCACACACGAGTCCTGTGTCTGACGGAAGGGGAGGCTGGCGCAGTTTTGTATTGGAATGGCGACCGTCGTCGTTTCCGCCCAACCGTGATGAAGGAAGTGGATGCGACTGGCGCGGGCGATATTTTTGCGGCGGCATTTTTTGTGCGTTACCATAAGACGCGTGATCCGTGGGAGGCAACGCGTTTTGCAACTCAACTTGCTGCGCGCTCTGTGATGCGCGTTGGATTGAATGGGATACCAACTTCACAGGAAGTCGAGGAATGTTTGATGGAGGTATTATTGTGACGCGTGTTTATACGCTCGTGAATCAAAAGGGCGGTGTGGGGAAAACCACGACAACGATCAATCTGGGCGCGTATCTCGCGCAGTTGGGTCAGCGTGTGTTGGTGGTTGACCTTGACCCGCAGGCCAATGCAACATCCTGCCTGGGCGTTGATAAAGCCAATGTGCAAAGTGGTACGTATGAGGCATTGTTGGGTGATACAAAAATTGCCGCATCCATTTTGCTGAATGAACGGCTTAAGCTATCCCTGCTTCCATCATCTTCCTCCCTCGCAGGAGCAGAAGTGGAATTGGTGGATGAGCTGGCGCGTGAATCACGCCTTCGAAAAGCGATCACGCAAGTTAAAGACCGCTATGATTATATTTTGATCGACTGTCCGCCTTCCCTTGGATTGTTGACCGTGAATGGGTTAATGGCAGCCCTGGATGGCGTGATCGTGCCTGTACAATGCGAGTACCTTGCTTTGGAAGGGTTGGGACAATTAACGCAAACGATCGAACGTGTCCGCTCACTGCTCTTTCCAGAACTGATGGTACGCGGCGTTGTGTTGACCATGTTCGACAGCCGTACGAATCTTGCCAATGATGTGGTAGCTGAGGTGAATGGTCATTTTCCAAATCAGGTATTTAAGAGCGTGATCCCGCGTAATATACGTCTCGCTGAAGCGCCATCTTACGGGTTGCCCATTTCTGCATACGCCCCCGCTTCTGTCGGCGCTCAGGCTTATGAAGCTCTGGCAAAAGAGCTGTTGAAGAGTGATGGCGTAAAGGTCAGTTAAGGAGATTATATGGCTCAACGAACAGGTCTTGGGAAAGGGCTCGACGCATTAATTCCATCAGGTGGAAAAAACCAGCCCGCGTCATCAACTGGCGCTGCCGGTGTTGGCGGCGTTCAGCAGGTGGCTGTGGAATCGATCCAGCCGAATCCGCGCCAGCCGCGTATTCATTTTAAGGAAGAGGAATTGGCGGAATTGGCAGCCTCGATCCGTGAGCATGGAGTCATCCAGCCGTTGATCGTGACGCCAAAATCTGATGGAACCTTCATCCTGATCGCGGGCGAACGCCGCTGGCAGGCATCTCAAAAGGCGGGCTTGCGGACTGTCCCTGTCATCACACGTGAGGCGAATAATCAGGAATTGCTTGAGATCGCGTTGATCGAAAATGTGCAGCGTGCTGACCTGAACTCAATGGAAGAAGCCGAAGCCTATCGTCAGCTTGTGGAGGAATTCAGCCTGTCCCACGAAGCGGTTGCGAAACGGGTCGGAAAAAATCGCGTGACGGTTACGAATACTCTGCGTTTGCTTAGTCTCGCGGATGTGGTTAAACAAGCATTGGTGGATGGGACGATTACTGAAGGTCATGCGCGTGCGCTATTGGCATTGTCCACGCATAAAGCGCAGACATCTGCTTTGCAAACTGTCATAAATCTCTCTTTCAATGTGCGTCAAACCGAAGAGTATGTGAGAAAACTCGCAGGGCAGAAACTGATCAAGGCGAAGAAGCCCAGTCGTAACGCTGACGTGAATGATGTGGAGAAACGCCTGCAAAACAGCCTTGGAACAAAAGTCGCATTGAAACACGGCAAAAAAGGCGGTACAGTCACCATTTATTATTATTCTGGTGAAGAGCTGGACGCACTCATTGAAAAATTGACTTAATACCTGTCTGCCAGCCGCTGGTCTTGTTGCCAATTTGATTAACAGGCTGGCAGGCTGGAGGACCGCCAATCAACATGAAACTTTTCTATAACGCAAATATTTACACCCTTGATGAAAAACAGCCCAAAGCCTCTGCTGTCTTGATCGCTGGCGCGCGGATCATTGCTGTTGGTGACAAAGATCAACTCGAATCACTCACGCATGGCAGGCTGGAAAAACAGGATATGCAAGGCAGAACCATCCTACCCGGCCTGACAGACGCGCATCTTCATCTCCAATATTATGCGCTCGGACTTGAAAAGATAGACTGCGAAACCAAAACAAAGGAAGAATGTTTGCGCCGTGTGGCAGAGCGCGCAAAAAACACTCCGCCTGCAGAGTGGATATTGGGTCACGGCTGGAATCAAAACGAATGGTCTGAGGGCGGAGATTGGCCAACTGCCAGTGAATTGGACTTGATCGCACCAAACAACCCTGTATATCTCACAGCTAAATCATTACACGCTGCCTGGGCAAATACGTCTGCCTTGAATCTCGCCCAGGTCGCCAGCGATACTCCAGATCCGAAAAACGGGATCATTCAGCGCGATAGCAGTGGTCGAGCAACAGGCATTCTGCTTGAAAGTGCCATGGAGTTTGTAGCTCATGTTATCCCCGAGCCATCCATTGAAAATATAAAGCATGCCATCGAAAAAGCCCAGCCTTATTTATGGAAGATGGGGCTCACAGGTATTCACGATTTTGACCGCCGTGATTCTTTTATGGCTTTGCAACAATTGCATGCGCAGGGAAAATTAAAATTACGGGTCAACAAAAATATTCCTGTGGACAGCCTTGATCATGCTTTCGAATTGGGTTTAAGCACAGGGTTTGGTGATGATTGGCTCTGGATCGGCTCGGTCAAGGCCTTTATGGATGGAGCGCTTGGTCCGCATACGGCTGCCATGTTTCAACCATATAGTGATGCGCCAGAAAACCGCGGTATCCTGAACATGGATGGCGAGGAACTTTTTGAACATTGCCGCAAAGCCGCAGATGCCGGTTTAAGCATGAGCGTTCATGCGATCGGTGACCGCGCCAATCATGAGGTCCTGGACGCGTTTGAACAACTTCGCAGTTATGAAACAGAAAAAAATCTTCCACACCTGCGCCATCGTATTGAACATGTGCAGGTACTGCATCCCGACGATGCCCCGCGTTTCGCACAGCTTAATGTGATCGCATCCATGCAGCCGATCCATGCACCGTCAGATATGTACGCGGCGGATCGTTTCTGGGGAGAACGCTCGGCCCTTGCCTATGCCTGGCGGACTCAATTGAATTATGGCGCTCATCTGGCTTTTGGATCAGATGCGCCAGTAGAATCACCCAATCCGTTTTTGGGATTACACGCCGCGGTCACCCGCCGAAGATCAGACGGTTCACCATCTGACGAGGGCTGGTACCCGCAACAAAAATTAACGATGGCTGAGGCATTGTCCGCTTACACTGCAGGCGCAGCCTATGCCGCCAATGCGGAACATCGCCTTGGAAAACTTGCTGAAAATTATCTAGCCGACCTGATCGTACTGGATCAGGATATTTTTTCTATGGATCCCAATGAACTGTTAACCATGCACGCCTCTGCAACAATGATCGGGGGGGAGTGGGTACTGCACTAAGTCATTGATCGAGGAGATCATGTCGAATAACAATATTTCCAAACTTACCCCTGAAATGCTGGTTCCTCGTATGGGCGAATACATCGTTCAAAAGGGAATGATCAGCGAAGACGACCTGCAGAAAGTGCTCTCCTTTCAACAGGAACAAGCCAGGTTAGGCAAGCCGTATATGCTAGGCCAGGCGTTGCTCGAGTTGAAAATGCTTGACCGTGATTCTTTGGATCAGGTGATCACCGAACAGCTTATTCAGTTGCGTACGGCTTTGCAATCTGCGAATCGCAACCTCGAACAGCGTGTCAAGGAACGTACCGCTGATCTAAACGAGGCACTCGAAAGACTTTCAGAGTTGAGTAAAATGAAGGCGAATTTCGTGGCGAATATTTCACACGAATTGCGCACACCGCTTACTCATATCAAAGGTTATCTAGAATTGCTGATCACAGAATCATTAGGTCCGATTGTTGAAGAACAACACCACGCTCTGGAGATCAGTCAGAAGTCTGCAACCAGGCTGGGAACATTGATCGATGATCTGATCACATTCTCGCTGGCTTCACGCGGTGAAATGAGTATGAAGCTGGTCAAGGCTGATATTGGGCGCATTATTTCATTGGTGGCAAAATCGGCATTAAGCAAGGCGGAAGAGCGTGGCGTGCAGGTCATCGCTGTGGTGCCGGAGAACATTCCGCAAGTGCAGGCGGACCCTGAGAAGATCGGCTGGGTCGTGAATCAACTTCTCGATAATGGGATCAAATTCACCCCGTCGGGTGGAAGCGTTGTGATCGCGCTAAAAGAAGAAGGCTCCAACCTCGTCGTCTGTTCTGTAACCGATACGGGCATTGGTATTCCTGCTAGCCGTGTGAATGAGGTTTTTGAAGTATTCCATCAATTGGACGAATCTTCCACGCGGCATTTTGGCGGCACCGGGCTTGGGTTGGCGCTTGTCCGTCAGATCGTGGAAGGGCACGGCTCGATGTTGGATATTCAATCTGTAGAAGGGGAAGGCTCTACGTTTAAGTTCCCCTTGCTTGCAGTGCGGGAGTAGGCATGGATACTGTCACACTTACCCTTTTGAACGAATTATTTGAAGAAATCCAGAAAAAACATGACTGGAAAGCCGGGATGGATACGATCTTTTTATCCATGCGCGGTTCTTTTGTTTTTGATAATGTCGCGATCTATCTAATCGACCCGCGGACAAAAGGATTGGAAGTTGCATATGCGCGGGCCATGGGGCGCGGCAAAAATGCGGAAGCTGAGGCTGCCTGGGGAGAGAGCCTTGCGAACGAAGTAATTACAACAGGTAAAAAAGTTATTAAGGAGCCTATGCTTGGTTCCGAAGACCCCGACCGATTGGCATTGGCGCATCTTATTGGTTTTCCCTTGTTTGTTGGCGGTAAATTGAACGGCGCGTTGGTGGTCATTCGATTCGGCGGGCCGGCTTATTCCATGCAGCATATTCAAATGGCATCCCTGCAAGCGTTTTGGGCTGCCACGCTGATTGAGCGGCGGGATCTTCAGGAGGCGCGTGCAGAATTGGATTCGGTACAAAGGCAAATGCGTCTACAGGATGATTTTGTCTCGACCATTTCACATGAACTTCGGACTCCGCTTGGCTTTATTAAAGGATACAGTACCAGCCTGCTAAGACAGGATACCACCTGGGATTTGGAAACCCAGCGCGAATTCCTAAATATCATTGATGAGGAAGCAGACCGCCTGACGAGATTGATCGAAGATATGCTTGAGTCCGCGCGCTTGCAAAGCAAGACCATCCAATTTAAATTCGCTCCAGTTCGGCTTGATGCCCTTTTGCGCGACGTTGCGACACGTATTAAGACGCACCGACCCGAGTTGAAGATCACCTTTAAGTTGGAATCTCTCACGCCAATACAGGGCGATGCGATGCGGCTTTCGCAGGTATTTAATAATTTATTCAGTAACGCCATAAAATATGCCCCAGGCGCTGAAATATTGATCACCATGACGACTGCTGGAGATTACCTGCGCGTCACCTTTGCCGATAATGGCGAAGGCATTCCGGAAGATTACCTGCCCTTTTTGTTTGAACGTTTCTATCGTGTTCCAGGTGAGCGGACTGTCACTGGGACAGGGCTGGGGTTGTATATTTGCAAGCAAATTGTTATGGCACATCATGGTAATATTTGGGTAGAGTCTGAGTTAGGGCAAGGGACAACCTTCATTATGGAACTGCCCATTGACCGTCCGCAGATTTAACCTTTATTATTCATTGTCCTTAAGGAGATCCACATGTCCAAGAGAATTTTGATCGTTGATGATGAACCTCGTTACCTCCGCCTGTTGGAGGCTAACCTGCGGACAGAAGGTTATGAAGTCGCTACTGCGCAAGACGGTGTCCAGGCTTTGGATGTATTTTCAGCACAACCGATCGACCTGGTTTTGCTGGATGTAATGATGCCTCGTCTGGATGGCTTTGGCGTCTGTCAGCGATTGCGTGAATTCTCGAACGTGCCTATTGTGATCCTGACAGCACGCGGCGAGGAACAGGACCGAGTCCGCGGACTTGACCTTGGCGCTGATGATTATTTGGTCAAACCTTTTTCCGCAACTGAATTACTGGCACGGGTTCGGGCAGTTTTGCGCCGCGCGCAGCCGCCGGCTGAAACATCGCAGGCGCGCTTCTTTACGCATGATGATCTCAAGATCGATTTCGCCCGTGCAGAAGTGTGGCGCGACGAGAATCCTGTTTCACTGTCTGCCACTGAATATCGTCTTTTGCTTCAGTTTGCGCATAACATTGGTAAGATCCTCACCTCTGAAGAATTGTTGACCAGCGTGTGGGGTATTGAATATAAAAATGATAAGGAGATCTTATGGGTGAGCATTGCGCGTTTACGCCAAAAGCTGGAGGAAGATGCTCACAATCCGCATCATATTGTCACCCGTTCCGGGTTGGGATACTTGATGCCGCCACTTGAATCCTAGATCAAGCGCGCCACGTTATATGCAGGAAATACGAAATGCCTGAAAAGAAAATCCTTATTATTGATGCAGATGTCGCCAGTCGTAACTTTATCGCCCGTGCTCTCGTGGATCAAAAATATGAGGTGATCCAGGCAGGCTCCGGTAAGGAGGGTTTGATCAGCGCCTGGCGCGATCACCCGGACATCGCGATCATTGACCCAACTTTAATGGATCTCAAAGGGGAGGAGATCGCTCACAAATTGAAACAGGATCCGCGTACTTCTGCCATGCCCCTCATCGCATTAAGCAGCGACCCAGGCATGGTTCGTATTAAATCATGCCTGGATGCTGGCTTTAGTGAATATATAACAAAGTCTGGTCAGGCGTTGGCACTCCTCAATGAAACGATTACCCGTTTGTTCGGTATTACCGCAGCGGCCGTAAAAGAGGGTGGTCTGTTGATGGTCTTCTTAAGTGCAAAAGGTGGAACCGGCACTTCTTCATTGTGCGCCAACATGGCGATGAATATTTCACAACAGCAACCACAAGCGCGTATTGTGGTTGTCGATATGGTGTTGCCGATTGGATCCATTGCGCCAATTGTAGGTTATGAAGGAATGCAAAATATCGTCACTGTTGCAGATATGCTCCCCGCAGAAACCACCGCTGACTTCTTCCGTGATCAATTACCGGAAATGCATATTTGGGGTTTTAAGTTGCTGGCTGGTTCGCCGGATCCAGAGACCAGCAATTATTTGAAAGTCGGGCGCATTTGGGATATTGTCAAAGCGTTGAAAGAATCCCATGATTATGTTTTGATCGATATTGGCCGCTCGCTTTCCAAGATCACTTTACCCCTTATTAAACATGCAGATATTAGTGTCTTGGTCGTTGGCACTGACGTGAGCGCCGTTTCCTTGACGAAGCCCTTGTGGAAATATCTCAAAGGCAAAGGGGTGGCGGCATCCTCTGTTTACACGATCCTTAACCGCGCCGCAGGACCGGAAGGAGTGAGCAAGGCTGAGGCGGAGAAAATGATCGAGATCCCGGTAAATGCGACCATTCCGCATCTCAGCAGTAATTTGTCCTTCGCGAATGCACATCATCAGCCATTCATTTTAAAATTCCCGCGTGACACTGCAGTAATTGTTTTCAAGGATACGGTCAGCGAAATGATTGCTCTGGCTAGAAAAATACGCGCGGAATAAACTGGCGGGTATATTATTTTAAATTTTTATATGGAGTTGCTATGACAATTGAATATGATCAGAAAGGCAAGTACTATACCGATGTTGTCAGGAAATTGCCAGTCTCTGCAGTGATACAGACCAGCGCTCATCTTGTAAGAGGATTCGTGCACGTGAAGGACGGCGAGCGCTTGAAGAATGAACTTGAACGGGATGAAAAATTCCTGGCTGTAACCGATGCGACTGTTTATGGGGCGGATGATGAAGTCCTTTACACAACTTCATTCATGGCCATTCAGCGAAGTCAGATCATATGGATCATGCCTGCTGGTGGAGATAAGCAGGAGGAAGTTAACATATGACAATTCTCAGCGCGGCAGCCGGTTCAGCCAAGCTCACCAGTCAGGATCTTTCCCGATTAAAAAAATATCTTTCAGACAACCTTTTACGTGTACTTGAAACCGAACAAATTCCCAGCGCCCAGCGCGCCGTCTTTGCACATGAGAATATCGGCAAGGTCTTTGAACAGACTCAATTGAAACTGCCTGAAGATCTACGCAAGCAGATCTTTGACCAGGTATTTAACGATCTGTTTGGTTTTGGCCCGATCCAGTCTTTGCTGGATGATGAAGAAGTTACAGAGATCATGGTCAACGGTCCCAAGAAGATCTTCGTTGAAAAACAGGGAAAGCTTACCAAGAGTGCCATCACTTTTGATGATGACGATCATGTTCTGCGGGTGATTGACCGCATTATTCTGCCCCTGGGACGTCACGTGGATGCTGATTCACCTACAGTGGATGCGCGCCTGCCGGATGGGTCGCGGGTGAATGCAGTGGTGCGTCCTGTTGCAATCGATGGTCCGTCTATTACCATCCGCAAATTCCGTAAGGATAAATTGAAGGTCGAGGACTTGATCAATTTGGGTTCGATGACCAGGCAAATGGCGGATTTTTTGGAAGCCTGCGTAAAAGCGCGTTTTAATATTATTATCTCTGGCGGTACGGGTTCAGGCAAGACAACCTTATTAAATGTAATGTCGGGATATATCCCTGAAAATGAACGCATTATCACCATTGAGGATGCCGCTGAACTGCAGCTTCAACAGGATCATGTCATGCGCATGGAGACCAAAACAGCCAATATTGATGGACTGCACGCTGTATCCATTCGTGAACTTGTAAAAAATTCCCTGCGTATGCGCCCGGATAGAATTGTAGTGGGTGAGGTGCGCGGCGGAGAAGCATTGGACATGCTCCAGGCCATGAACACCGGTCACGATGGTTCTTTAACGACCGTGCACGCGAATACACCTCGTGATGCCATCTCCCGCATCGAAACGCTTGTGCTGATGGCTGGCATGGATCTGCCGCTCAAGGTGGTGCGTCAGCAAATATCATCGGCTGTTGATCTGATCGTGCAGCAGACACGCCTGAAAGATGGTCAACGCAAAGTAACGGCCGTTACTGAAGTGGCGGGAATGGAAGGCGAGATCATTGTCTTGACTGACATATTTAAATTTAATCAAACGGATACTTCGCCGGATGGAAAAGTTATCGGCGAGGTGAGCGCAACAGGCATCCGCCCCAACTTTACACCGCGGCTTGTGGCGGCTGGATTCAAACTCAGCGCCGATGTTTTTGCTCCGAAATTATCCGCCAATCAGAACTCGCGCCGTTGAAACACTCTGCTATAATCTAAGCATCTGGACAGTGCCGCATAAATAACCTAACCCGCAAGATAGGTTGTTTATAGTATATACGGTCATCTATGTAGAGGAATTATGAACAACGCTCAGATCACAATTCGTGAAAAGAAACTTGGCTTGCTTATTCGGGATGCGCGTTTGGCTGAACGCCGCAGTGTTAAGGAATGTGCGGATGCGATCGGGATCAAGCCGGGCTTGTTCCAGGCATACGAGGAGGGACGCCGTTCACCCTCCCTTCCTGAATTGGAGACACTTGTCTTTTATCTAAAACTTCCGCTTTCTCATTTTTGGGGCAGGGAGACTAAATCTGATTTATCTACTCCGATGGCGCAAACCGATACTGCCCGTTTGATTTCATTGCGGCAGCGTATGATCGGCGCGCTTTTACGTCAGGAGCGCAATAAGGTAAATATGTCCATTCGGCATCTTTCAACAGCAAGCGGGATTAAATCAGCACGCCTGACCTCCTATGAGATGGGTGAGCGCCCAATTCCCGTGCCGGAACTTGAAAGCATTCTTGCGGTCATGGGGAGTCGTGTCGAAACATTCTTTGACCAGAATGGGCCGGTTGGCCAGTGGTTAAATAGTCAACGGGCATTGCAAAAATTTGTGGATCTGTCTCCAGATATGCAGAACTTTGTCTGTCAGCCCGTCAATCGCCCGTATCTTGAATTGGCCATGAAACTCAGTGAAATGTCACGCGAAAAACTACGCTCGGTGGCCG
This sequence comes from Candidatus Villigracilis saccharophilus, assembly GCF_016711665.1. Taxonomy (NCBI): domain Bacteria; kingdom Bacillati; phylum Chloroflexota; class Anaerolineae; order Anaerolineales; family Candidatus Villigracilaceae; genus Candidatus Villigracilis; species Candidatus Villigracilis saccharophilus. The sequence continues at coordinate 13,569 of NZ_JADJSO010000035.1, read as the reverse complement.
AAGGCTTGTTGGATATTACCCTCTAAAGTTATCTGAATTGAAAGACCATCATGAAATTCGAACCTGCTCAGATCGCCGCGCAAGGCAAACAAGCCTTTGCGAATAAACAGTTCGACCAGGCGGCTGATTTATTCCGTCAAGCCGCCGAGGGATTCAAAGCAGATCACTCAGACCTGATGACTGCTGAAATGATGAATAATTTGAGTGTGGCTTTGCTGCAGGCTGGCAAGGCGCAGGAAGCGTTGGACGCCGCGCTTGGCACGGACCAAACCTTTGCGGCCCTTGGGGATATAAAACGTCAGGGGATGGCTGTCGGGAATCAGGCTGCGGCACTCGATAGCCTGAATCGTCATGATGAAGCCATCGCCGCGTACGAACGATCTGCTGAATTATTTGCGCAGGTGGGGGAGGGTGATCTCCGTTCAATGGTGATGAAATCTGCGGCGGCGATTAAACTCAAAAAAGGCAGCCTCACTGATTCGGCGTTTAAGATGATGGGTTCACTGGATGTAAAGGATAATCCCTCTTTTTTTGAGCGCATCTTAAAATTCTTTCTCCGTTTAATTAAATGATTAACGTTAGTGTTCAGATTCGCCGCGCGGTCCTTGAAGATCAACTTCAGATCGCAAACCTTATCCATAATGAAGTTACAAGTCATCGCCATTTGGATTGGCGTATTCCACTTGAATGGATTGGCTCTCCAAATTACTGGGTGATGGAAGAGGATGGACGGCATATTACGGGCGTATTAGCCTGCCCTGAAGACCCTCCACAAGTCGCGTGGATTCGCCTTTTTGCTTATTCTCCACATACGATCCATTCTTTTGACGTACCTGGTCAAAGCCAGGCGCGCAAACAACCCGAAGCTTGGTCCGCCCTCTGGGAGGCGGCTCGCGGTGAAGTCTTGCGCGCCAATCCACAGGCGCGGATTGCGGCGATCGCGGTCAAGCAATGGTTTCAGGATATTTTATTTTCCAGCGGCTTTGAACTAAAACAAAGTATCATCCTGCTTCAAATGACAAAAGAAACCATGAGCTCTTTCCCAACGCCGCAGGGAATACATATCCGTCCCATGCGTGAAGTGGATCTGCCTGCCGTAGTGAACGTGGATCTGGATGCGTTTGGCTGGTTTTGGCATAATACTTTGGATGGCCTAAGCCGCGCGTTTTCCCAATCTGTCAGCGCCACAGTTGCTGAGGATGATTCGGGGGTGATCGGATATCAACTCACCACAGGGAGTTCATTTGGGGCGCACCTCGCCAGGCTTGGAGTAAAGGCGGAAGCGCAGGGCAGAGGGGTGGGTGCTGCTTTGGTGAGCGGCATGATCCAGGCGCTCGATTCGCATCAATTAAGCAGGTTGACTGTCAATACACAGTCGGATAACGCGGCCTCCTTATCTCTCTATAAAAAATTGGGGTTTGTCCGAACTGGTGAGCAATTTCCTGTATTTGTTTATCCCGCGAATAAAATAGCTGAAGCTACCAGGCACGAAAGTGTGAATTTAAAATCAAATGGAGGCTGAGATGAAGCATTTTGAAACGACTTGGAAAGCACACGATGGTTTAGATATTTTTGTGCAGGGTTGGGAGCCGACTGTCCTGTCCCCCAAAGCCGTGGTCTGTCTTGTGCATGGGCTGGGTGAACATTCTTCGCGCTATGCTCATGTGGCTGAGGCATTTGGAAAGGAAGGATTTGTTCTCTTCGGCACAGATTTGCGCGGACATGGTCGTTCCGGCGGTCCGCGCGGGCATATTTCCTCCATTGAAGATTTTATGCAGGATATTGATGTTTTACTTGAACAGGCGCGCATGCGATACCCTGGTCTGCCACTCTTTTTATATGGACATAGCCTTGGGGGTATTCAGGTTTTGCATTACGGATTACTTCGCAAGCCTGATGTTAAGGGCGTGATTGCCACCAGTTCTGGCTTGCACACTGCGATTGAAGCTCAAGCGCTAAAGGTGATGCTGGCGAAAGTATTGGGGGCGCTTATGCCGAAGATTGCCATCGCGAGTGGCTTGGATCCAAAGGGCATTTCCCGTGATGAGAAGGTGGTTCAAGCTTACAGCAAAGATCCGCTTGTGCATGATAAGATTTCTCTAGGTTTTGGCAAGGTGATGATCGGTGTGACAAGCTGGACGCTGGCTCATGCGGGGGAATTTTCTCTCCCCTTATTGCTTATGCATGGCAAGGCAGATACGATCGCTTTCCCTTCCAGCAGTACGGAATTCGCCGCCCCGCTCAAGGAAAAATGCACTCTTGTCTTGTGGGAAGACGCCTATCACGAACTTCACAACGAATCCGAGAAGAATGAGGTATTCAAGACCATGACGCTCTGGATGGATGCGCGTTTGCGGGAATAAAAAAATAAGAACCTATTAACTCTTTACTGGACAAAAACATTCCCGCATGGGAGAATCTTTTGTCATCATATTTTATTTAGAGGAGAAAGAATGAGTAACGTAAAAGATGTAAGCAAGCGGCAAATGCGCCGCGAGCAAATTCGCCGAAAAGAACAGCGTGGACGTATGATTGGGATCGCCCTGATCACGATTGGAGCATTGTTTGTTGCTTTCCTTATCATTTGGCCGAATGTCAAGCCTGTCACAGGAGTCACTGTTGTTGATCCAAATCCCCGTCCGCAGGCGGATATGAACAGCATGGGCGACCCGAATGCGCCAATCAAGATCGTCGAATTCTCAGATTATCAATGCCCGTTCTGCGAGAATTTTTCCAAAGATACAGAGCCTGCGCTGGTGGAAAGCTATATTTCGACAGGCAAAGTGCATTTTACCTATCGTTCAACCGGCAACTGGGTCAGTCAGAATATCAATAGCGGCTTGACCGAGTCCGAGGACGCTGCTGAAGCCGCCTATTGCGCGGGTGACCAGGGCAAGTATTGGGAAATGCACGACATGATCTTCGCCAATGTTTTGGGAGAAGATGTGGGTTCCTTTACCGATCGTCGCTTGAGCCTCATTGCTGAAAAGACCGGCCTGGATTTGAATCAATACGAAGAATGTTATTCAAGTAATAAGTATCGGGATGCCGTTATTAAGGATGGTCAGGATGCGCTCGCCGCAGGTGTGAGCGGAACTCCGTCATTTTTGATGACCTATATTGATGCCAGCGGCAAGGAAGTCAGTGAATTGATCGAAGGCGCGCAGCCTTTTAGCGTCTTCCAGGAAAAAATAGAAGCTGCTTTGGCCGCGGCCGCTCCCCAGTAATATTGGCCTGATCGGTACGCAATCAAAAAAGGACACGGCGTTTTGCGGTGTCCTTTTTTGATTCTTCCCTTCAGAATTTTTGTTATTTGCGATCCAATGCCCGGAATCGATGGATGAAATACACCGCCAGTGAAAACAATAACAGTGCATTAGCCTGGTGCGTCAATGCTATGACAACGTTAACATAGGAGAGAATTGTTAAAACCCCAAGCGTGATCTGCAAAACAACGATGCTGATCAACCAGCGCATCCCCTTCTGTATATCCTGCGGGTAATTCTGATTCTTGATGAAATAATACACAACCGGCACGGCGATCAATCCCAGCCAGGCCAGCCAGCGATGAATGAATACAATGGTCTGGGGAGTTTCAAACAGATCGATCCATGTGTTGAATAGATTTGGAGGGAGCCATTTTCCGAACATGAGCGGCCAGCTATCTGAAACATGGCCTGCCTTTAGCCCTGCTGTCATACCTCCATAGCTGATCTGAATAACGAGCAGAACCATTGAAAAAACTGCTAATTTTGACGGCAAAGACCATTTCTGCTTTTTGTTGGTGTCGGGGAATCCGTATTTGTGACCCAGTGCGGTCCACAGGCTGAAACCAAGCAGCGTTATCGCCAGGAGCAGGTGCATGGTTAATGAAAAATGACTGACAGCCGGGCGATCGACCAATCCGCTCGAGACCATGATCCATCCCATGAGTGCCTGACTGATGAAAAGCAATCCCATCACAAAGTAAATCCCAAACTCCTTCAATGGAATGGTTTTCTTTAGCAGAAAATAAAAAACTGGGATGGCATAGACTAACCCGGCAAGACGGGCAACGATTCGATGGAACCATTCCATGTAGAAGATGAACTTGTACTCGGGTAATGTCATGCTAGTGTTGATCTTCAGGTATTCTGGTGAGAGTTGATATTTGGCGAATTCTTCTTCCCAGGCTTGCTGCCCGATGGGCGGCATGACTCCGCTGATGGGATTCCACTCCACGATGGACAGACCAGAACGTGTGAGCCGGACAAATCCCCCAAAGACGACAAGAAACGCCACAATGAAGGCGAAAATTAACAACCATTTCATCACGGCGTTGTTTACAGTTTTTGGCATATTGTTTCTCCGAATTTGAGCCCGGGTGGAATTATAGCATGTGTATCTATTGTGGCTTGGAAAGTCTAAAAAGGAATAGAATCAGGGATGAGAGCTGTGCGAAAGGGTATAAGAAAATGCCCATCGTTGACTGGATGGGCACTCGGTTTATTTTCTAGAAACTAACTGTTTTGCATTTGGGTCAACAGTTGACGATACTCATTCACGGTGGGTGGATTCATCAAGATGATCTGGTTGATCACCTCCAATGCCTGTTTTTTATTTCCGGATTGCATCAGGGATTCACCCAGAATGTCGAGCATGGAGATGGCTTCATCAATGCGGCCGGAATGATGAAGTTGGGCGGCTAGCGCGCGCTTTAGGAGCGGTTGTTCGCTATGGTCTCTGATCAGATCTTCTATGAAGGCGATCGCGATATTATTCTTGCCCGAACTTTCAAGATGGCTGATGTAATTTTCCAATTCGTTCATGGCTTTTTCGGGTTGAGCCATGCGCAAGTTGAGATCGACCAGCTGCCTTCGGACAGCGTCATCGTCTGGTTCGAGTGTGCGGATCTGTTCGAAAACACGCAAAGCTTGCTTCCAATCAAGTCTTTGCAGGTCAATATCGGCCATGCGCTGCAGGATATGCGCGTTCCAATTGCGGTTGGCATTCCCCTGTTGCACCAGACGTAACGCGGTGGTGTATGTTTTGCGGGCCAGGTCCAATTCAGCAAGGCGATTAAAGATGCCGGCCAGTTCAAGATATTCGTGAACAGCATCATCTGTTTGTCCGCGCGCGATCAGCTGATCGATGAGGCGATTGTGCGCTCCGATATCCATCGGAGAAAGCTGAATGATGCGGCGCAGTAGTTTTGTCGCTTGCAATACTTCGCCGCGTACGCTGTATGAATGTGACACGACGCTGAATTTTGAGATCGCATCTGCATGACGACCTTCCTGTTCCAGTAATTCGCCCATGAGCGTGTGTAGCGGCAGATATGTTGGCGCGTGTTGAATGGCGTCGTAGGCTTCATCCATGGCGACGCGTAAAATCCCCATGCGCGCCAGCTGGTTGATTCGATTCATGGATTCGATCACTGAACTGGATTGTGCTTGCAGGATCACATCTGCAAGTGTGGAGACCATTTCGCCATCCACTTTGGGCATTTGTTCGCGTGTCTTGTGGAGTTGTTCACGCCAGTCGGGGCGCATGAGCAGACCGTTGATGTTGTCACATACTTTGCGCAGAATGGTTTCATCCTGCTGACTTTGTTGTGCTTCGATCAGTGGTTCGTATTGCTGGCGGATCTCATCCGCCTTGTCAGCGGGGACGGTCATCGAATCGGCCAGTTTCAACGCTTCGAGATATTCGATCGCCGCTTCGGAAAAACGGGATTTTTTTACAAGCAGTTTCCCCAAAAGCAGGCGTGTGCCCAGCCCGTAATCGTTATGTTTAATGGAGTTTTGTAAAAATCTTTGCGCGCTCTCAAGACGATCGCCTTTATAGCGCAATAGGCCAAGCGTGTAATACAGGGAAGGATGTTTAAATCCCGCTTCCAACGCGGCTTCCATTTCTTCGGCGGCAAGGGACTCGTTGCCTTTGCTTTGGGCGTCAATGGTCTGACTCAGATGCAGAACGACTTTTGTTTGTTCAGATTGCTGCATTGAAAGCTTGCCAGTGCCTTTTATGATGGAGGAAAGGCCGCGGCGTTCCTGGGCGGATGGGCTGTCATCCGAATATTCGAAGAGAAGCTCTGCCAGTTGAGTCAATGCTTTTTGTCTCGCCTCAGCGATCGGGTCCAGCCCGGAGGCGGGCCGCGCATCAGCGGGCAGCTGTAAATTTTTCACCTGAGCCATGCGGATCGGGCCAGTTCCGCCTTTGCCGCGCAAGGGCTTGGGGAGCAATTGTCCCGTTTTTAGCAATGTCAGCGCCTGTCTTGCTTCAGCGCTGTTTGGGGAAAGGGAAAGGGCTTTATCCACCATCTCTTTTGATTTTTCGGCATTGCCGGCGCGTTGAATGATACTGGCAATTGCCAGATATTCAACGACGGCTTGCTGGGTGTGGCCAAGCCGTTCATGGACTTGGGCAAGACGTGAGTGTGCGATGGCGTGTTCAGGATTTAAATTGGTGATGCGCACCCAATTCTCAAGCGCCTTATCTGTGTCGCGTTGTTTGAGAAAGAGATCCCCGGCGCGCAGGGCCGCGTCCATGGCTGTTTTCAGGTCGCCAAGGCGTTCGGAAAGTTGAGCGATTTTTTCCATTGGCACCGGATCGTCGCCTGTGATGTGTGACACAGTCTTGTAAATTACCAGGGCATCTTCAATCCGGCCAAGTTGATATAGACCAAGCCCAAGGCTGTTCAAGGCTTTGGGATGGTCGGGGAATTCCTCCAATGCGTGACGATACGCGGCACAGGCTTTATCCCATTCCCGATCCCAGGCCGCAGAATGGCCGTCATTCATTGCTTTTTGAAAAACATCTTCTCGTCCGGGCATATTGTCGAGTCCACTTTCGCTGATGCGGTGATTTATAGTTTATTCTGCAATTATAACCTTGTATGAAAGGTGATGGTCTGCCTATGACTTAAGTACGGTCATCCCGCCCCAGCTTATGCCCGCTCTGGCTTCCGTTTCGAGGGGAATACTCATCGGGTAGGCATTTGCCATGGTTTCCTGAACGACCCGCGCGGTCTTTTGCATTTCATTTTTTGGACATTCCAGCACGAGTTCGTCATGAACTTGTAAAAGCATTTTGCCACTCAAGCCGGCAGCCTTTAATGCGGATGGGATCTTCAGCATCGCGAGTTTCATAATATCCGCTGCGGTGCCTTGAATGGGAGCATTGATGGCTTCGCGTTCTTCGCGGTTCTTCATCTGGACATTGATCTTGCTTTGCAGCGCCGGGAAATATCGTTTGCGTCCAAGCAGGGTTTCCACATAACCGATCTCTGCAGCCCGCCTTCTCATTCCATCGAGATATTTTTTGACACCCGGGAACTTTGTAAAATACGCTTTAACGAAAGCGTCTGCCTCTGCCAATGTTAATTCAGTAGAGCGGGTGAGCCCGAAGGCCGACATGCCGTAGATCAGCCCGAAGTTGATGGCTTTCGCGTGGCGGCGCATCTCCTTGGTCACCTGATCCAATTCAATATCATAGATCGCGGCGGCGGTTGTAGCGTGGATATCTTCACCCGCGCGGAAGGCTTTTAACATGGCTTCATCCTCCGCCATGTGAGCCACGATGCGCAGTTCAATTTGTGAATAGTCCACCGAAAGCAGCACATTGCCTTGGTCGGCGATAAATCCATTGCGCACCCGTCTTCCTGTTTCAGTGCGGATGGGAATATTTTGCAGGTTTGGATTGTTCGATGAAAGGCGACCGGTCACGGCTCCGATCTGACTGTACGAGGTGTGCACGCGGCCGGTGTTTGAATCCACTACGGCCGGCAGGGCATCCACATAGGTTGATTTCAGTTTGGACAGTTCTCTGTTTTCGAGAATCCATTCCAGGATCGGATGCTTGTCCCTTAACATTTCCAGTACATCCGCTGATGTTGAATAAAAACCCGTTGCGGTCTTGCGGCCCTTGTCCGGCGGTTCAAGACGTAAATGATTGAAGAGCACATCCGAAAGCTGCTGAGGTGAATTGATATTGAAAGCCTTGCCGGCTAGTTGATAAATTTCTTTTTCGATCTCTGCTAAACGAATCGCCAGTTCTACAGACATTTCAGCGAAGAATTTGGTATCGATCAAAGCTCCCGTCATCTCCATATCTGCCAGCACAGGTGTGAGCGGCAGGTCTATTTCCGCAAGTAGATTTGTCCCGTTCACTCTTTCCAATTCTTTTTGCATGATGGGCATCAGGCGCAGTGTTCTCTCCGCATCTGCCCCGGCATACGGCGCGACGGACTCAATGGAAACATCAGCCATGCTGATCTGCTTCTTGCCTTTGCCGATCAGTTCTTCGATATGAGTCATCTCTTCGCCGAGACGGGCGAATACGAGATTCTTTAAACCAAGGTTGCGCGAAGACGGGTCAACAATGAATTCGGCCAGCATCGTGTCAAAGGTTAAAGGTGTGATCGTGAGCCCATGGCGCGCGAGGATGATGTAATCATATTTCGCGTTGTGTGCCACCTTGCCGATCTTTTCATCCGTCATGGACGGTGTTAGCGCGGCAAGCACATCCTTAACGGGCAGGTTATTTCCTGATGTATGACCGACGGGAATGTAATACGCATATCCTTCTTCGATCGCCAGCGAGATGCCAACCATCTCAGCTTGCATTTCTTCCGTGGAGGTTGTCTCCGTATCAAATGAAATAATTCTTGCCTTTGCCAGTGCTGTAGTCAACTCTTTTAGCTTGTCTGAGGTATCTACAATGGTGACTTCAATGTTCGATGCTTGTAGCGTGGCGGCATGTACAACCTGAGGTTCATTCACGAACATGGATAACTGTCCGCTTTTTGTCTTTGTAGATTTAACTGCAATTTCGGATGGAATGGAAGAGACAGCCACTCCTCCGCTAATGGCCGGGACTTTGGCCAGCAGTGTGCGGAATTCCATTTCGGTGAAAAATTCCTCGAGGGCAGACGGGTCAAAAGAAGTGATTTTTGCGTGTTCGAGGTCAAGGTCTATTTTCAAGTCCGTGTGGATCCGCGCAAGCTCATAGCTCATATATGCGGATTCCTTGCTCGACTCGAGTTTGCCTCTCCAGCGGTTTTCCACCTGATCAAGGTTGGCATAGACCGCGTCGAGTGTGCCGAATTTTTCAAGCAGGGTGATCGCGGTCTTTTCACCCACGCCTTTTACGCCGGGAATATTATCGGATGTATCTCCGACGATGGCTTTGTAATCCACTACTTGATCTGCGCGGACGCCTAATTTCTTGATTACATCCGCATCTGTGATGTAGGTCTGGTCATCTCCCGCGAGATAGACTGAGGTGCGTTCATTGACAAGCTGCAGGAGGTCTCTGTCACCAGTGATGATCTTTACACCCAGACCCTGTTCGGCGGCGATCCTCGCAGCGGAACCAAGTACATCGTCCGCTTCAAAGCCTTCCTTTTCAAGGCGCGGAATATTGAACGCATCCACCATTTGACGGATACGCTCGATCTGCGGGCGGAGATCGTCCGGCATTTTTTCGCGTGTTCCCTTATATTCAGGAAATATTTCATCGCGAAAGGTTTTCCCCACATCGAAAGCCACAGCAAGGTATTCTGGTTTTTCCTGTTCCAAAATGCGAACTAGTTCGCGCGCAAAGCCATAGATCCCCGCAGTGGGTTCACCTTTGGAGTTTTGCCAACGCTGGCTGCCTGCGCCTGCGGTCAGGGCAAAATACATACGATAGGCAAGAGCATGTCCGTCAATTAAGTAAAGTGTGGGTGGCATAATGGTTTATCGACTTCCAAATTAGGGAGAATAAATAAAGCGCAGAGTTAATTATACTCTGCGCTTTTTCCGTTTTTGCTTTAGTTGCGTACGCGTTGGGGCGGCGATGCTTCCTGACCCTGTCGCATGCGGGTTTGATGGATATAGTCTCGAACCAGTTGTGTCGGGTGAGGTTGTGTGCCGCTCATGATGAGATAGCCGGGCGCCCAAAAATCGCCGGACGGATTCTCCCTCTTTAAGCGGATGATTTCGCTGAAGATTTTTTCAGAAGTTTGCTGGCGCATAATGCGCATGAGGTAGCCGGGTGATGTGTTCGGTTGAACGTTCGCGACCCACTGCAAATACTCGGGCCGTACCGCGAGATACTCTAGTCGCCAGCCGAAGGCAATGCAAATGTTCGGAAGCCATTCGCCCAATCGTTCCGCCAGATCACCTGTAATGTAATGCGCTGAAAAACGCGGTATCAATAAACATGCGTAATTGATGTGATACATCCCGGCTGTGGCAGGCTCGACCACAAGTTTACGAACAGCCTCTGTTGTCGGGCTCTCGCGTGTAACATCCAGGCTGCCGGGAGCGGGTCTTGCGACTGGGGTTTCCGGACGCTGTTTGGGCTGCGATGGTGCTGTGACGTTAATTTCGCCAAATGATGCTGCCGATTGGATGGTCTGATCTGAAATTTGAGACTGATCCTTGGTGATCAGTTGGCTTAATGGGATGGAAGGGGATGCTTCGCGGTTGAATACAGATGCGTTTGAAAGCTGGGAAGCAACGCGCGTTTCGTTGGGGTCGATTTTTTCCTGTTTGCGCGCAGACGCAGGCTGTGGATTTGGACTTGGTACGTTGGTGAGGATCTGTGAAATGGAGGCGATATTGAGAGAATCCTCGCCGCTTCCATCATCATCTTCCGGATTGCCGGATCGGTCGATCGCAGGCTTGATTGGAGAAGGGGTGGCCTGTTTTTGGGCTTCTGGACGATCTGAACTAAAATCGCTAACGAGTTGGTTGGCCTGTCCGCGAATGGTGCTAAAGGGTGTCTCAGCTTCGAAAACAAGGGCAAGCACGGTGTCCGTCGTCAGGCGGGTGGCGTACAACATGTGCTCGGCTTTCGTGCTTTCAAGGCGGATGAAACGCAGGAGGTCAGAGCCTTTTTGTCCATCCCAATTGCGGGTGACGGTTTGGGCAACTTCTTTTGCGGCATCTTGTGAAAGTCCGCCGGCATAGGCCCACAGATCGTTCTTGCGAGTGATCAGTGCTGCTTGAGCAGATGATCCCAATGTAATGCGGGTGAGGTGCTGCGCAGCCTTGGTGACGTCGTTTAACCAGGGTGTTGTGGTATCCACATTTTGTGAAGCGGGCGTCGGTTGTGGTTGACTGATTGCATTCATAAAATTTGCCATTTTAAAAGGTTTGCGAACGAGTATCCAGGGACGTAAGTTATCGAAAAGCGGGACCGATGCGCCGTCATCACAAAGGATGACTATATTAATGCCTGCACGAATGGTGCGGAGTGCTGTGGCAGTTTCGTGCACCATTTCTCCGCCAAACGCCATATCGAGCAATGCCAGTGGAACACCAATTTCATCTGCGCGCACCACGGCGGATGACTTGTTTGTTTCCACATGCACGCGATAAATGCCCGTCTCTTCCAGTGAGCGACGGATCGTTTCTCCAAGACTGGATGAAGGCGTAACTACAAGCACATCCGCAGGCATTTGATTTTAGTTTATCACCGATAACAGGCAGAATCAAGATGGATAAATGGGTCATTTATGGGGGAATTCAATTTGAACCGGTTTTCTGCCCGCGAACATCATACTCTCCCTGAAAATCCTTGATACCCAATAGGGCCATAAGCACTTCGGGTGGAATGTCCGCTTCAGGCAGTGCTACTTTGTAGAGTTGGTCATTCTCTGCGCGTTCACGCAGGGAACGCCATAATAACTGCCGTTCCTCGCCGCTCACGACAAGGTCGTTTAATGTTTTTGCGTTCAAGCAGATATTCGCCTGTGGAATACAGAAAGGTTAATCGTTTCCATTTGTCGGTGATGATGGGCTGGGATAATTTTTCCAGTGCGCCGATCTGGATCTTGAAATACTCTTCCTTCGCGCGCATGGTCGGCTTCATCACGCAGTAATTCGCCGCGTGTGGTGAGTTCATGTCCCTTGACCTGTGCGACGAATTCAATTTGTCCGCCGCGTTCGGCAAATGCCGAGGGCTGGTAAAAAGCCAGATAGTCCACGGCAACAACTTTCGGCGCTGAGGGTGCGTACCACCCAAAGCCCCCAGCCCTGAGCAGGCAGACTAAAATCAAATCTGTTGGCTTGAGCATGGGGTAATTATATACCGTAGGGGCGGAGCATTGCTCCGCCCCTACAAGAATTACGACAACCCAACTTCCTTGTTGAACTCGACGATCAATTCGTCAATTTCATCAGCTTGCTTTTGGACATCGGTCCAGTAATTCGGCGCGTACCATTGTTCTTGAATTTCCGCGTAGGTCTTGCCTTGCTGTTCGACCCAGGTGTAGTATTTCAAGTTGTGGACTCGGCGGCGCTCAGGATAAGTCAGCTCAAGCATGTTGTCCGTGGATTGCCCATGCAGGTAGCGGGCGAAATCACCAGCGGCATCTTTTTCACTGTACCGGCCGAACTCCTGATGCATTTCATGCATACGCGAGCGATAGAGTTCCATCGAATCGGTCAGCATGGTGATCATCACGTCGTTTTCATCCATCTCATAGTATTTGGCTACTTTGATGCAGGAGAGCACGTTGGCGATGCCTGAGAAGCCGAGCAGTTCAAGGTTGGCGATGGTGGATTCGGGAACGCCTTTTTCCACGAGATAGGCGCGTCCGTTCTCCTCGTTGAAGAGGCGGGCAATGTTGACCACGGCGTTGTCGTCAATGGCTGTGACAAAATCCGTGTTCTTCACATTGTGTACCCAGGGTACATGCTTGTCGCCGATGCCTTCGATGCGATGCGCGCCGAAGCCGTTCTCTAACAAGGTTGGGCATTGCAATGCTTCGCTGGCGATGATCTTGCTTTCGGGGAAGATCTGCTTGAGATAGTCACCGCTGGCGATGGTGCCGCCTGAACCCGTTGCAGATGCCACACCGCGGAAGCGGTCATTGGGTCCCATGACATGCTTGAGCGCTTCTTCCATCGCGTGACCTGTCACTTCGTAGTGCCAGAGATAATTGCCGAATTCTTCGAACTGGTTGAAGATCATCAGGTCTTGACCTGACTTTTTCAATTCCCAGCATTTGTCAAAAATTTCTTTTACGTTGGATTCAGAGCCAGGGGTCTTGATCGTTTCGCCTGCCACTTTTTCCAGCCATTCGAATCTTTCCTTCGACATGCCTTCGGGCAAAATGGCGATTGATTCACATCCAAGCAAAGCGGAGTCATATGCGCCGCCGCGGCAGTAATTGCCAGTGGACGGCCAGACTGCTTTTTGGGTGGTCGGGTCAAACTGACCTGTGACCAGTCTTGGCACGAGGCAGCTGAATGCTGCGCCGACTTTATGCGCGCCTGTTGGGAACCATTTGCCGACGACGACAATGATGCGCGCCTTGACTCCTGTCAGCGAAGAGGGAAGCTCAACGAAGTTGACTCCGCCAAAGGTCCCGCCTGATGCGGTGGGTTGGTTGTGCCAGTTGATGCGGAACAGATTCCGCGGGTGAATGTCCCAGAGTCCGATGCTCTTCAATTCCTCCTTGACTTTGGCGGAAATTTTGGAAGGGTCTTTCATTTGGGCATAGGTGGGGATGATGATGTTGCGCTCTTTTGCGCGCTGAATGGCGCGGGCGCGGCGGTCTTTGTGAATGGTCAGGTCAATTGTGGTCATGGGATT